>CALMLJ010000581.1 GCA_937868025.1 uncultured Acidimicrobiaceae bacterium | reverse complement strand
CGCTGTTCGGTGCTCGTCCGCTCAAGCGGCTCATCCAGCGCGAGATCGGCGACCGCCTGGCGGTCGCGCTGCTCGACGGAACGGTGGCGGAGGGCTCCAAGGTGACCGTCGACATCGACGAGGACCAGTTCGTCCTCCGCTGACCGGTGCGAGTGGTCAGCGGGCGGTGAGCGCCTGGAGGAGGGCGACGTCGCCGGCCTCCATGTCGGCGCCGTAGGCGGCGACGATGTAGCCCTGGTGGCCGTGGGGTGTCGAGATCGCGACCACGATCGCCTCGTCGTCGGGGTTGGATTCGCCTTCGAAGCGCACGGTCTCGTCGACGACGGCGGTCGCCGGGTCGACGACCTCATTGCACACGCCGCACTGCAGCCACCCCTCGGGAGTGGCGGACATCTCCAGGTCGTACCCGGCTGAGCGGATGCGGGCGATGGCCTCGAGGATCGTCTCCATGGGGTCAGTCTTCCAGGTCGGCTCGCCGATCGGGATCGCCTCGCCCGGTCGACGATGAACCCGGCATCCTCTTCGATTCGGGGTGCGCCACCACGCACCGTGAGGTGGCGGATAGGTCTCGGGGATCATCTGAAAGCGACGGACGGTGGGTAGCCTGCCAGCTGTGGAGATCACCACCGTTTCGACCGACGAGATCGTCCTGTTCGACGGCCGGGAGCTCCGGACCTACGCCGACCTCGAACCGGGCCGCGTCTACGAATTCGGCGACCAGCACGTCCGGACGCTGGTCGAGCCGGGCCCGTTCCTCGGCCGCGTCGCGACCGTCAACGATGTTCACTTCGGCGAGACCGAGTGCGGAGTGATCTCCGGGACCGACATCGGTCCGACGTTCTCGACGGCCCCGGGCGAGGAGCCCTACCCCGAGGTGATGAACCGCGGCGCCATCGCCGAGCTCAGCCGCATCGACCCCGAGGTGGTCGTCGTCAAGGGCGACCTGACCAGCACGGGCACACACGACGAGTACGAGCGGTTCCTCGACGCGTACGGGTCGGCCTTCGGAGACCGACTGGTCCATGTTCGGGGCAACCACGACTCGTACCACGGGCAGGTGTTCGCGGACTTCCCGATGCAGGAGGTCGTGGTCGAGGGCGCCACCCTCGCCGTGCTCGACACCGCCCGGCTCGGTCAGGTCAACGGATCGATCTCTGCCGATCAGATCGACTGGCTCGACGAGCTGGCCTCCCGCACCGATACCCAGGTGCTCGTGTTCGGGCACCACCATGTGTGGAACCCCGAGCTCGACCCCCGCCGCGACGACTTCTTCGGGATCCGCCCCGCCGACAGCGAGGCGCTGTTCGAGGTCTTCGCTCGGCGCCACAACCTCACCGGCTACCTGGCCGGCCACACCCACCGCAATCGACGGATGCACATTGCCGAGGCGGGCGGCGCGCCGTTCGTCGAGGTCGCGTGTGTGAAGGACTTCCCCGGCGCGGTCGCGGAGTACCGGATCCATGACGGCGGAATCGTCCAGGTGTTCCGTCGAATCAGTGAGCCCGAGGCGCTGCGCTGGTCCGAACGCACCCGTCAGATGTACGAGGGCGGCTACGGCGCGTACGCCTTCGGTCGTCTCGCCGATCGTTGTTTCACGATGGCGGACCGGCGGGCCCGCACCGCGGTGGCGACATGACTGCCCTCGTCACACCCCTGCCGTACGACGAGATCGTCGAGCTGCTCGCCGAGGCCTCGGCAGCGTTCGTCGACGCCGTCGTCGGGATCACGTCGGACGAGTGGTCGGAGCCGGGGCTCGGCGTGTGGAACGTCCGCGAGCTGGTGGGCCACACGATGCGGGCGTTCTCGACCGTGCACCGGTTCCTCGACGAGCCGGTCGATCGCGTCGAGGTGGAAACGGCGCCGGACTACTTCCGCATCGCCCTCGGTTCGTCGCCCGGCATCCACGGCCAGGTCGCCGATCGGGGGCGCGAGGCCGGCGTCCTCCTGGGCGACGACCCGGTGGCGAGCGTCGTAGAGGACGTCAGCAGATTGCTCGGTCGGCTCGGTGAGATGACCGGCGACGAGATCGGCGTGACCGTCGTCGGCGGGATGCTGTTGCCGGCCTACCTCGACACGCGACTCGTCGAACTGGTGGTGCACCTGTCCGACCTGTGTGTGGCGCTCGGGCGTCCCGCGCCCGACCTCGGTCGCGCCGGGGTGCGGGTCGCTGCCGTCGTGTTCGCGAGCGCGTCGGTCGAGGATCGCGACACCGTCGTGCGGGCGATGCTCGGACGGGCCGACCTCCCTCCCGGCTTCAACGTCTGGCCCTGAGAATCCACCTCCGCGCAGTCGCCACCTCCGGGCGTCGAACTGCGAGAATGGCGTTCATGGCGAACGGTACGGCACCTCTCACCCGCCACGATCTCGATCTCACCCCTCGTCGCCGCCCCGTGCAGGAGCGAAGCCGTGAGCGCTTCGCCCGCATCCTCCGTGCAACCCGGGCCCTCCTCCTCGAGACCGGCATCGAGGCGCTGAGTTGCGAATCGATCGCTGCTGCCGCCGACGTGCCGGTCGGGACGGTGTACCAGTTCTTCCCCAACAAGTTCTCCATCGTCTGCGAGCTCGACCGGCTCGACACCGAGTCCGTCGCCGCTGAGCTCGATGCGTTCGGGGCCCAGATCCCGTCGCTCGAGTGGAAGGAACTGCTGGACGCGCTGATCGACCACCTCGCGATGGAGTGGAGTCACGATCCGTCGCGTCGCGCCGTGTGGCTGTCGATGCAGGCGACGCCGGCGACCCGCGAGGCGTCGACCCGCCACCAGCAGATCCTCGGCGACCGCGTTGCCCGCATCATCTCGCCACTCACCCCGGGCACCCATCGCCGCGAGCGGTCGACGATCGCCCAGGTCGTCGTGCACACCTGTTACTCGATGCTGAACTTCTCGGTCCGTGACCACCGTGCCCATCCGGCGGCGGTGCGCGAGACCAAGCGCCTGCTCACGGCGTACCTCGAGGTGGCGGCCGCGGAGTCACTCGCGACGCAGGGGTCCTGACGCCGTCCGACGCCAGAGGGCGAGCCGGGCGACGGCCTACTCGGCCGTCGCGACCTCGATGCGGTCCTGCTTCCACTCCCGCGCCGACTCGAGCGCCAGCGACGCCTGATCGAGCAGTTCGTCGGTGGAGAAGGCGTGGGCGGGGTAACACGCCACGCCGGCCCACATCGTGTGCTGACCGAACCGGCTCGTGAGGTTGCGGCGGATGCGCTCGACGGTCCACACGGCACCGTTCTCGGGCGTGTCCTCGAGGATCAGGGCAAAGCACCCGTCGGCCATACGGCACGCCGTGTCGGCGTCGCGGAGCGTCTGGCGGATCGAACCGGTCACCTTCGTGGCGTCGGCCTCCGGCGAGCCGGGAGCACCGGAGCCTTCGACGACCTCGACGAGAGCGACCGCGACCGGACGGAGGTGGCGGCGGGCCGAGGCGATCCGGGCGTCGAGCGCGACTCGGAAGTACGCCTCGCTGAAGAGGTTCGTCTCCGGGTCGGCCAGGAGGCGGGTGTCGGTCGGGCTCGGGGTGGTGGACCGCTGGCCCAGCGGCGCCTCGGTGTCACTCAGCTTCCGGTCGAACGAGCCCGCCGCCGGCTGGTCGGCCATGTAGTCGGCGAGCGACTGGCGGGTGGCGTCGTGCTGGGTGCGTTCCTCGTTCAGGTTCTGCGTGGCCGTCGCCAACTCGCGGCGAAGCGTCGCCGTCTCGGTCTCTGCCGTGGTGGCGCGGGCTTCGGCGTCACCGAGTGTGGCAGCGGCGCCGAAGGCGACCAGGCCGGCGAGCACGGCGGCGATACCGCCGACGAGGCCGAGGACGGGCAGATCCGCCACCAATCCGGCGATCCCGAGGGCCAGGCCCACGCATCCGAGCAGTATTCCGGTCAGTCGTCGCAATCCCACGTCACTCCATCGGCATTCCTGGCGGCAAGTGAAGCATTCTTGTGCATCGGACCGGCGGATCCGGCGACGCTCAGCGACAGGACAGTGCGGCCCGCTGGAGCTTCGAGATGACCTCGGGGTCGGGGTCGTCGCCGTTGAGCGAGATGATCCCGAGCGGGTCGATCTCGCCGCGAAGGGCGTTGGCGATGCAGGTACCGATGTCGGCACCGAGGCCCATCGTTTCGAACTGGTTGCCGATCTGGGCGTAGATGTCGCTTTCGGCGGGGTCCCGAGGGCAGTCCTGCAGCGATGCGGGCACCTTGCCGGAGATGAAGAACTCGGTGACCTGCGACGTGACGCACTTCCGGGAGAGGCTCGCGGTGTGGCCGCTGCCGCCGTAGACGATCACGGCCGGGTCGCCGAGGGCCGCGGTCATCGACCGGGTCCACTCGATCGGTGTCGCAGGGTCGCCCTCGGTGCCAACGATGAGGAGCCGGTCCTTGGCGTCGTTCGCGGCGATCTCGAGCCGGTCGCCGGTGGGAAGCAGTGTGCACGAGGGCGTATCGGTCGCCGGGTCACTGTCGAGGAGTGGTGGGATGGGGCCGGCGATCTCGCGGACCAGGGGCAGCTCACCGGCGTCGAGCGGATCGGCGGCGTCGAGGCAGTTGACGACTCCCTGCGTCTCGAACCCGTTGCCGTAGGTGCCGTCGGGCTGCTTCGAGTCCTGCTGGCCGGCGAGATCGAGGAGGAACCGGCCTGCCTGCTGTGCCCGGTCGGAATCGGTGCCGAGCAGTGCGGCGACGGCGTCGGCGAGCGCCATCGATACCGACGGGTCATAGAGGGCGGTGACGACACCGGTCAGGTACTTGTCCTTGTCGAGGGTCTCCTCGCCGTCGCCACCGTCGATCGTCATGGGGGTCGCGTCGAGCGAGTCGGCGACGGCGGTCAACTTGCCGAGGGCGTCGGGAGCGATCGCGCAGGTCGTGTCGGCGTTGCACAGCTGCACGAAGTTGTCGAGGGCCCGGACGATGCCCTTGATCTGACCGCCTGACGACTCGGCGAGGTCACGCGACGGCGTGACCGACCCGTCGAGCACGATGGCGCGGACCTTGTCGGGGAACTGCGTGGCATACGAGGCGGCGATCCGGGTGCCGTACGACAGGCCCAGGAAGGTGAGCCCGTCGTCGCCGACCGCCTCGCGGATGTCGTCGAGGTCGCCCGCAACCTGGTCGGTGCCCATGTTCCGGAAGAGTTCGGCGTCGTCCGCCTCGCAGCCCTCGGCGATCGTCCGCTCGGTGTCGGCGGCCTGCGCCTGTGCCTGCGCCGGGTCGTCGGGTGACTCGGCGTCGACGAGGTCGGCGCGCTGGGTCTGGGTGAGGCAGTCGAGGGGGGAGCTGGACGCGATACCGCGAGGGTCGAACGACACGATGTCGAAGCGCTGACGGAGGTCGTCGGGGATCGCGAGCCCGCTGGATGCGAGGAACTCCAGGCCCGAGCCCCCGGGGCCCCCGGGGTTCACGATGAGCGACCCGATGCGCTTGGACGAGCTGCCGGTCGCCGGGAGGCGAGCCAGCGCGAGCTCGGTGGTGGCACCGTCAGGGGCGGCATGGTCGACGGGAACGTCGAGAGCGGCGCACTCCAGGCCGGATTGCCGGGCGGAGCTGAGCACGTCCGCGGTGACGGCGATGTCGAACTTGCTGCACGAGCCCCAGGTGAGGGAGCCGGTCGTCGGTGCCGTGCCGTCGGGCCCGGTGGACACCTCGGGAGCGGTGTCGGACGAATCCCCCCGGTTCAACGTGATCTTGCCGGCGGAGCCGCCGCAGCCGGCGAGCAGCGCCATGGAGGCGACGAGCGCCACCGCGGCGGCGCGGTGGGTGCCGCCGGCGGGCCGCGGCGCCGTTGCTCGATCGGGGGTCATGGCTCCTGAAGTTAACGGGTGGTCTCGCCGTTCCCTCGACACCGCCTGAGAACGGACGAGGGGTTGGCAGCGGCGACGATCAGGCGCTGACCGAGCGGTGTTCGAGGGCCAGATCGGCGACCGTGGTCATGAGCCGGGTGAGCTCGAAGTCCTTCGGCGTGAAGACCGCAGCTACGCCGGCCTCCAGCAGGCGAGGGCGGTCGTCCTCGGGGATGATGCCGCCGGCCACGACCGGGCAGGTCACACCCTCGGCACGGAGCAGGCGCACGACCTCGGGGACGAGTTCGAGGTGACTGCCGGAGAGGATCGAGAGGCCGACGATGTCGACGTCCTCGTCGCGTGCGGCAGCCGCGATCTGTTCGGGCGTGAGGCGGATGCCCTGGTAGATGACCTCCATGCCGGCGTCGCGGCCGGCGACCGCGATCTGCTCCGCGCCGTTGGAGTGGCCGTCGAGGCCGGGTTTGGCGACGAGGAAACGGGGCGGACCACCGGGCGTGTCCTTCAGCCGATCCGCCAGTTCGCGGAGGCCGGTCGACGCACCGCCGGCTCCCGTCGCGGCGCCCACGCCCGTGGGCGCGCGGAACTCGCCGAACACCTCACGCAGGCGGCCGGCCCACTCGCCGGTCGTGCCGCCGGCGTGGGCGAGGGCGATCGACGCCGCCATGATGTTCTCGTCGGTGCGGGCGACGCGCTCGAGCTCGTCGAGCGCGGCGTCGACCGCGGCCTGGTCGCGGTTGGCCTTCCACTCGGCCAGCTCCTCGATCGCTGCGGCCTGGACCGCCGGGTCGACCTTCAGGATGTTGTCCTCGCCGCCGAGCGGCGATTCAGCGGTCTCGGTGAACGCGTTGACGCCGATGACCATCTGCTCGCCGGACTCGATGCGACGCATCCGCTCGGTGTGGCTCCGGACCAGCCGGCCCTTCATCTCGTCGATCGCCTCGAACGCCCCGCCGAGGGCGAGGATGTCGTCGAGTTCGGCCTGGGCCGAGTCGACGAGCTCGGCGGTCAGCCCTTCGATGACCTTCGAACCCTCGAAGATGTCGCCGTACTCGAGCAGGTCGGTCTCGAACGCGAGCACCTGCATGATCCGGAGCGACCACTGCTGATCCCACGGGCGGGGGAGGCCGAGCGCCTCGTTCCACGCCGGCAACTGCAGCGACCGTGCACGGGCCGACTTCGACAGGGTGACGCCCAACGCCTCGAGCACGATGCGCTGGATGTTGTTCTCGGGCTGCGCCTCGGTGAGCCCCAGGCTGTTGACCTGCACGCCGTAGCGGAAGCGTCGGGCCTTCGGGTCGGTGACGCCGTAGCGCTCCTCGCACAGGCGGTCCCACATCTGGGTGAAGGCTCGCATCTTGCAGTTCTCCTCGATGAACCGGATGCCCGCGTTCACGAAGAAGGACACGGATGCGACGACC
Organism: uncultured Acidimicrobiaceae bacterium; assembly: GCA_937868025.1. Next base: position 7,113 of record CALMLJ010000581.1, on the reverse strand, counting down.
TCGCCCATGGCGTCGGGGGCAACCTGGCCGGAGTCGCGGACCGCGTCGAGGACACCGATGGCGCACGCGAGCGAGTACGCGATCTCCTGCGTGGGCGTCGCGCCCGCCTCCTGCAAGTGGTACGAGCACACGTTCATCGGGTTCCAGTGCGGCACGTTCTTGTTGCAGTAGGCGAACATGTCGACGATCAACCGCCGGCTGGCCTCGGGCGGGAAGATGTACGTCCCCCGGGAGAGGTACTCCTTCACGATGTCGTTCTGCGTGGTGCCGCGCAGCACCTTGGAATCGACGCCGTGGTCCTCCGCGTTGGCCACGTACAGGCCGAGCATCCAAGCGGCGGTGGCGTTGATCGTCATCGACGTGTTCATCTCGCCCTGCGGGATGCCGTCGAGCAGCTGACGCATGTGACCGAGGTGCGCCACGGGCACCCCGACCTTGCCCACCTCGCCGCGTGCCATGACGTGATCGGGGTCGTACCCGGTCTGGGTGGGCAGGTCGAACGCAATGGAGAGGCCGGTCTGCCCCTTCGCCAGATTGGTGCGATAGAGCTCGTTCGAGGCCTTGGCCGTGCTGTGCCCCGAGTACGTGCGCATCAGCCAGGGACGGTCCTTGGTCCGCGCCGCCGGGGAGCCGTGAGTGTCCGTCGATGTCGTTGACTCAGCCATGTCACATTGTCCCGCACGCGACACCGCCCGGGCGAAACCCGGGCGGTGTTCGTAGCTCTTCTTGGGGAGGGATGAGCTGACTTGCGTGTTGTGTTGAAGGGAGAACAGTCCGGGGCGGAGCGAGGGCCACGGTGCGTGCCAACACCCTGGAAAGCGTTGGTGGCGATGCATTTGGAGGGAGAGTGTGTCCCCCACTCCTGAAGCCCCGGCTGTTTTGCACCAGTGGGGGCGATTTCCACTGGCACAATGTGTATCGAACGCCGCCCCGGAAACCTTGAGCAGAAAGTTCGCCATCGCGTCAGATGATCTCCGCCGAGCAACTCTTCTTGGGCAACGACCTGCTCGCGTGGCTGATGCTGGCGGTCGGCGGAGCGCTCGCCGTCGCCAACGTCGCCGCGGTCGTCCGCCCGCCGCGGGAGGACCCGGCCGACCCGACGTCTCCGAGGCGGGAAGCGGCCCCGATCAGCCGCGCTGCACCCCTGGTGCTGCTCGGAGTGCTCGTGAGCGCGTGGGCCCTGGCCAGCCTGCTCAAGGGCTGACGGTGCTGCACACTGCCGGGTTGTCCGTCCGGTACGGCAGCAACGTCGTGGTGGTGGGCGCCGATCTCGACGTCGGCGCCGGCGAGTTGGTCGGCCTGATCGGCGCCAACGGAGCGGGCAAGACGACGACGATCGACGCCGTCTCGGGGTTCGTACGCCACGGCGGGACGGTTCATCTCGACGGCACCGACTTGAGTTCGCTCCCGCCCCACGAACGCGCCCGAGCCGGAATCGGGCGCACCTGGCAGGGCATCGAGCTCTTCGACGACCTGACGGTCCGACAGAACTGCTTGGTGGCGGCCCGTCGGCCCGGTTGGAAGGGTGTCCTCCACGACCTCCTCCATCGTCCGGACGACGCTGCCACCGATGCTCGCGTCGACGACGCCCTCGCCGCGGTGGGGCTCGCGGCCGACGCCGCCCGACGCCCGTCCGAGCTGTCGCACGGTCATCAGAAGCTGGCCGGTGTCGCGCGGGCACTCGCCGGCGGGCCTCGGGTCCTCCTGCTCGACGAACCGGCGGCAGGTCTCGACCAGACCGAGAGCCTCGCGTTCGGCGTGACCCTGCGGAGGCTCGTCGACGAGTCCGGCATCGGCGCGCTGCTCATCGACCACGACACCCGACTCATCTTCGAGGTGTGCGACCGGGTGTACGTGCTGGACTTCGGCGCGATCGTCGCGGCGGGGACGGCCGCTGAGGTCCGCAACGACCCGAAGGTGATCGAGGCCTACCTGGGGGTGGCGACGTGAGCGCCGCACCGATCCTCGAGGTCACGGGCCTGTGCGCCGGCTACGACGGCCGGACCGTGCTCCACGACCTCGACCTCACGGTCGCCGCCGGCGAGGTCGTGTGCCTGCTCGGGGCCAACGGCGCAGGCAAGTCCACCGCGCTCGGCGCGATGACCGGCTTGGTTCGGGCCACATCGGGCACCGTCGCGCTCGACGGCGAGCCGCTGCCGTTGTCGTCGACGCACCGGATCGCCCGTGCCGGTGTGGCGCACGTCCCCGAGGACCGCAGCCTGTTCCCGTCGTTGACGGTGCGCGACCACCTCCGCCTCGCCGACTCCCGGCGGGCCCGACGGCGCGCTGACGAGGTCGACGCAGTGGCGCGTGTCCTGGACTGGTTCCCGGCCCTCGAACGGCTGCTGTCGCGGCGCGTGGGCCTGCTGTCGGGAGGCGAACAGCAGATGGTGGCGATCGGTCGCGCCATCATGAGTCGGCCCCGCGTGCTCTTGATCGACGAGATGAGCCTCGGCCTCGCACCGCTCGTGGTGGCCTCGCTGCTCGATGTCATCGGCCGACTGGCCGCCGACACGGGGTGTGGAGTCCTCCTGGTCGAGCAGCACGTCGCGCTGGCGCTCGGCGTCGCCAGCCGAGCGACGGTGCTCAGCCGGGGGCGGGTCACGTTCGAGGGGCCGGCGGACGAGCTCGCGGCGAGCCACGACACGCTGGTGGCCAGCTACCTCGGCGACTGACGCCGTGACCGCCGTGGAACGTCCGCTCGACCGCGTCGCCGCCAGCCCGTACCTGACCGCGCTCGCGGCGTGGGTCACGGCGCGGGTCCTCCTCGCCGTCGCGTGGGCCGCGTCGTCGATGTCGTGGTTCGACCGATTCGAGACCGCAACCTCGGTCCGGCACCAGGGTCTGTTCCTGTGGGACGGCACCTACTACCGCGACCTCGCCCAGCACGGCTACGACGGCGTGGCGACCGAGGTGCAGCGGTTCTTCCCGCTCTTCCCGCTGCTCGGTCGCTGGGTCGGATGGCTCCTCGGCGGCAACGACGACCTCGGGCTCCTCGTGGTCTCGAACCTGGCCGCGTTGGCCGCGCTGGTTCTCGTGTACGTACTCGTGCAGGACGTCACGGGAGACCGCCGACTCGCCGTGGCGAGCGTGTGGTGGCTGGCGCTGTTCCCCGCCGCCTCGGTGTTGGTGTTCGCCTACTCCGAGTCGCTGGCCCTGGCCCTGGCACTCGGGGCGGTGCTCGCGGTCCGTCGCGAGCGGTGGGCGCCGGCCATCGTCCTCGGTGTGTTGTCAGGGCTCACGCGGCCGACGGGTGCGCTCGTCGCGATCGCGCTGTTCGTCGCGGTGCTCGACGACCTGCGACGCCGACGGGGAGTGGTCGTCCGTCTCGCCGCGGTCGTGGCGCCCGGCGTGGGGACGGTCGGCTACCTGGCATGGCTGCAGTGGCGGTTCGACTCGTGGCGGGTTCCGCTCGACTCGCAGCGGGTCTTCCGCGCCGGGTGGCACGAGCCCGTGTCCCGCCTCGTGACCGCGGTGGTCGACGTTGCCGGTGGTCAGTTCCGCGACGTCTTCAACGCCTCGTTCGCCGTCGGGGCCATCGTGGTGATCATCCTCGCTGCCCGGCGACTCCCGGTCGGATGGTCGATCTACACCGCAGTCACGCTCGTCATTGCCCTCGCCGCCAACAACATCAACTCACTCGGTCGGTACGCGTTCACGGCCTTCCCGCTCGCCGTGATGGTCGCCGTCGCGCAACAGCGCCTGCCGGCCCGGTGGCACTGGCTCGGTCGGCTCCTGCTCCCGATGAGCGGGGTCCTCATGGCCGGGTACGCCGTGGCGGCGTGGTCGGGCCGGATGATCCCGTGACCGCCGCGCGACGGTCGATCGGTGACGGTCAGCCGGGTCCGGGCTGGCCGAACTCCACGACGGTCATCGGCTCGTAGAAGTCGTCGCCGGACTCCCGCTGGATGGTCCGGGGCGGTCGAACCGCCGACAGCGTTTCGATGACTCGCTGGCACTGACCCTTCAACGTGAGGAAGTCGTCGCGGTACACGAGGAACAGCGGACGCCCCTCGGCACGACGAAGCAGCTCCTGGGCGAACGCTGCCGGGTCGTTGCGTTCGTTGCGTTCCTTGTAGTCGACCCAGTCGACGAGCTCGGGCGACGCGAATCGTGGGTAGGTCGTGATGTCGTAGCGCTCGCGGTCGAGGTAGCGCGACACCGACGGACCGAGCTGGTCGGGGCAGGCGATGACGACCCCGTCGGGGGCCGTGCGCTCGATGACCTCGACCGACGCCCGGGCCTGGGTCCGGTCGACCCGGACCACGAGGAACATGCCCGCCAACGACAACGCGGTGAACGTCACGAGCACAACGTCGCGGACGAGCCCTCCCTTGAACTGCTGGAGGCCGAGGGCCACGAGGATGAGGAAGAACGGAAAGAACACTGCGGCGTAGCGGGGTGAGAACGCCATGCCGTTCACCATGCCGACCGCCGCAGCGATGGCGATCGTCAGCGCCAGCACCGACAGCGGACGGCGCGCCAGCGGGTGGGCGAAGAAGTCGAGTTCGATGCGCTGGTTGTCGATGCCGGTGCCGAACACGCCGATCGCCACGAGGATCGTCAGCAGCAACACGCCCAACTGCGCCTCGGAGTACGGCCCTCCGGCGAACTCGGTGATCGACGTGACGACCAGGGTCGTGACACGAAAGCTCGGCGCCCACGGGGTGCCGGTGTGCTGGCTCTGGTAGAGCAGCGTGGGCAGCCAGGGCAGGAACGTGAGGCCTCCGACGGCGAGGGCCGCGACGATCTTGGCGGTGCCGATGACGAGGGCCCGGTCGCCGCGCCGCTGCGCGCGGGCGAGACGGACCAGGGCCAGGACACCGATCGCGCCGAGCAGCCACATCGACCAGTAGTGCGTCCAGAGCAGCAGCCCCGACACGGTGGAGATGCCGACCAGCGTCTTCCACCGGGGCGCGGTGATCGCCGCGTCGAGCAGCAGGTACCCGGCGAAGACCTCCGCCATGAGCAGCGCGTACATGCGGGTCTCGCTGCCGTACCGGAACGCATAGGGCGAGAGGGCGAAGACCACCGCGAGCGTCAGGCCGAGACGGCGACCGGCGATCCGCCGTCCGACGAGGAAGGCGAGCGGCAGGGTGCCCAAGGTGATGAGGCCCGACAGCGCCCGAACGGCGCGATCGCCATCGCCGAACACTTCCATCCAGCCGTGCAGCAGGTAGTAGTAGAGCGGTGGGTGGCCGTCGTGCTTCAGCGCTCCGGCGATGTCGCCGATCGGCAGCTTCGAGATGTTGACGCTCAGTGCTTCGTCGAGCCAGAGCGGCGAACGCACGAAGAACCGGCCGAGCACCGACGCTGCAACCGCCAGTGCCAACAGGGCGACCACCGGCCGGCGTGCGAACGACAGCACGACACCGACGACTCCGGGTCGATCCTCGTCGGCCGACCCCGCCGACGCCATCAGTCGGCGTCCCGCGTGCCGGAGCCGCGGGTCTCGGTGAGGTAGCGCAACGTCTTGCGGGCCGGGCGCAACGCGGCGAAGTAGGCGCGGCGGAGGGCCGAGTCCTTCGTCCACGGGTTGTGCACCCCGGCGGGGAAGTCGAGGCGTTCTGCGGCCCGGGCGAACGCGGTCCACCGGGTGATCTTGTCGAAGTTCGTTTTCGTCACCCCGTCGGCGTCGAGCCCGGTCGCGAGCCCGTCGAACAGGTGCCCCGGCTCGTACATGTCGGGGTAGAAGTTCTCGAACGTCCACCGCGGGGGTCGCACCCACCAGGGCCACTCGGCCCCGTACTGCGGCCACCCCATCACCTCGAAGGGGCGTGGAGCGTCGAAGCGCTCGGGATGCCGTGCCTGGGCGACGTTGAAGTACAGGGCCCATTCGCACACCATGTCGTCGTCACTGACGGTCTCGAACAGCTCGAACGCTTCGCGCCACAGGTCGCGTCGCATGATCTGGGGCATGTGGGCGCCGTAGGCGAGGTGCGGGAGCCCCAGGAATGCCAGGGCGTCGTGGGTCACATGCTGCGCCTCGTCGAACGGCGTCTCGTACCCCGGCCACTCGCCGAGCTCGTAGCTGAAGTAGCCGATGTCGCGGGTGCCGTCGGTGAAGAACGATTCCTCGACGGGGCGCATCGGGCGATAGTCGTCGTCGGAGAGGAGGAAGACGTCGTCGGTCGCCCCGGAGCCGATGAGGGCCCGGCGGAGCCGCACGTTGCGTCGGACGTGGTCCAGCGCGCCGAGCGTCGAGCTCGTCGCTCCGCTCACCTCCTCGTCGGCGAACAGCGTGATCTCGGTCGGGTCGACCCAGGCGTCGAACTCGCCGTGCCGCGCCGCTGGTGCAACGATCACGGCGCGGTCGATCCACGGCATGAAGTGCCGGACGTGCTGCCACGTTTCCCGCATCACCTGCGGGCGGTTGCTCAGGTAGACGATCTGCATGGGCCGCCGGTCACGCTAGCCCTGATGCCCTCGGCCTCCCGGCTACGACGATTCACCGCCCGGCACTTCGGCCGCGTGGGTGATCGCGTCCCCGACGATGTGGGCGATGTGCTCGTCGGCGAGCGAGTACACGACCTCTTTGCCGTGGCGCTCACTGGTCAACAGGTCGGCGTCACGGAGCACCCGGAGGTGCTGGGACACGAGCGGTTGGTCGACGCCGAGCGCCTCGACGATCTCGTGGACTCGCAGCGGTCCTGCCGCGAGCAGATCGACGATCGCCACCCGGTGAGGGCTTGCGAGGGCCTTCAACAGGTCGGCCGCGGCTGCGAAGCGAGAGGGTTCGCCACCATGGCGAGGCCACCGTCGCGCAGGGCCGCTCCCCTGTCCCTCGGGAGCTGCTTCCGCTGCGGTGCCTCGCTCAGCCATCGGGTGCATCGTGCCACGGGAGCAGACCGCGATGAGATCTCAGTTGCAGGCGGTCACGCGGGCGGTCGTCGCATCGACGGCCGACACGATCGCACCGTGGCTCGACGCCCATGTCGTGAGAGCACCACGCAACGCGTCCGACTGCGGCGCCGTGTCGCTGCGGGTGTCGATCCGGATGCACGACGCGGCCCCGGAGGTCCAGGTCACGAACGAGTCGCCCGCCCAGCCGTCGGTGACCGGGTTGAGCGTGGCATCGAGGTTGACGCCCTCGCCGAGGAGGAGCGTCATGAA
>CALMLJ010000580.1 GCA_937868025.1 uncultured Acidimicrobiaceae bacterium | reverse complement strand
CCCCAGGCGGAGTCGCCGACCTCGACCGAGACGGTGCCGGTCGGCGTGCCGGACGGATCGGTGGCCCGGAGGGTGGTCACGACGTCACCGGAGCTGTTGAAGACGATGCCGGCGCCGAAGGTCGTGGTGCTCGCGCTGCTGAGGCGCACCGAGACCACGCCCGGCGGTGAGGTCGTGGTGTAGGACGCCGTGGCATCGGTTGCAGCGCCGGTGATGCCGCTCGGCCGATCGGCGAGCGGTGTGATGGCGGTGCCGCCCACCAGGCCGGTGGCCGCGAGCGTGCCGAACATGGCGAGGGCGCCGAGCGAGCTGGCGACGACGACGGTGCCGAGGGAGAACCGGTGGGGCCGGTGCTCGGCGCGGTGGGGGGTCGGTGCGATCGTCGGCGCCGGGGCCAGTTCCGACGGGTGCCGCCACAGCCGGTCCGCGGCCGGCGGCGGTGGCGTCATGCCCCACCCGTCATCGCCGGCCCCGCTCGCGTCGAACATCGGTTGCGACTGTACCGACGCCGCCGGGTGCTGTGCCCGCGGCCGGTCGGATCGAACCCCTCCCGCCGGTGCCGTCCGGCGGCGACCGCCCGGCCCGGGCTCTACAAGGTCCTCCTTCCTCCCGTACGCTGTCGGTCGTGGCACCTCCTCACGATGGCGACGACTGGGTCGGTCTCAGCGCCGACCCACTCCCTCTCGACGTGGCATCGTCGTGGGCCGTCCTGCCCTCGTGCGGTGCCGTGGTGACGTTCTCCGGTCATGCCCGCGATCACTCGCCGGGCCGCGGTGGCGTGACCGAGCTCGAGTACGAGGCCTACGAATCCCAGGTGGCGCCGGCGCTCGCCCGTCTTGCCGCGGAGATGCGCCGCCGTTGGCCGAGCCTCGGGCGGATCGCGCTCCTGCACCGCCATGGCACCCTCGTCGTCGGTGACGTCGCGGTCGTGGTGGTGGTCTCGTCGCCGCATCGGGACGACGCGTTCGAGGCTGCCCGGTTCGGGATCGACACGCTGAAGTCGTCGACGCCGATCTGGAAACGCGAGGTGTGGGCCGACGGCGAGAGTTGGGGCCTCGAGGCGCAGCACCTCTCGCCGGTGGACGGCTCGTGAACAACGCCCTGACCTTCCTCGGAATCGCCGTCGCGATCGCGGTCGTGGGCGGCCTGGTCGTTGCCCTCCTGCACCGCAACCCCGAGTCCGCCGGCTCCGACGGGGTCGACCAGTTCCAACGCATCATGGACGCGCTGGCGCCCGACGACGAGGACCACCCCACCCCGCCCGACGGCGCTGTCGGGCGCAACGAGCGCTGACGTGGCCCGCGACCTCGCGATCGACCTCGGCACCGCCAACACGCTCGTCTACGCGCGCGGTGAGGGCATCGTGCTCAACGAGCCGTCGGTGATCGCGCTCAACAGTCGCAACAAGGAAGTCCTGGCCATGGGTCGCGACGCCTGGCAGATGATCGGCCGGACACCCAGTTACATCGTCGCCGTCCGTCCCCTCCGCAAGGGGGCCATCACCGACTTCGAGGTGACCCAGGAGATGATCCGGCTGCTGCTCAAGCGCGTCGGCGTCAACCGGTTCAACCGGCCTCGTGTGGTGATCTGCGTTCCGTCGGCGATCACTGCGGTCGAGCGCCGGGCGGTGATCGAGGCCACGAAGCGTGCCGGCGCCGCCGACGCCCATCTCCTCGAGCAGCCGATGGCGGCAGCGATCGGTGCGGGGCTCCCCATCAACGAGCCGATCGCCAACATGGTCGTCGACGTCGGCGGCGGCACGGCGGAGACGGCACTCATCTCCTTGGGCGGCATCGTGTCGTTGCGAGCGGTGCGTGTCGGATCGTTCGACCTCGACGCTGCGATCATCACCTACATCCGCCGCGAGTACGGGATCGCCATCGGTGAGCAGACCGCCGAGGAGATCAAGATGACGATCGGGTCGGCCGAGCGGACCGACGACGAGGTGTGCGCCGAGGTCCGTGGACGCGAGCTCATGTCGGGGTTGCCTCGAACGGTCGTGCTGACCCCCGAGGAGGTCCGCGAGGCCATTGCCGAACCGGTGTCGACGATGGTGGATTCGGTGCTGTCGTGCCTGGGCGAGGCGCCGCCCGAGCTGGCGCAGGACCTCATCAGCCAGGGCATCAATCTCGTCGGCGGTGGCGCGCTGCTCAAAGGCCTCGACATCCGTATCGCCAACGCGTCCGGTGTGGCGGTGCAGATGGTTCGCCAGCCCCTCGAAGCCGTGGTGCTCGGTGCGGGCCGGGTGATCGAGAGCTACGAGTCGCTCAAGGTCATGTTCATGGATTCGCGGGTCTGAGACCGGCCGCCGGCCGCAGGTGTCACTCGATGGCGAGCAGTTCCTCGGCCGCCTGACGCACTTGCCAGTCGACGTCGTCGGCCATGGACCGCAGCATCGAGTCGACCTCGTCACCCTCGAACGCGGCAAGGGCGAGCACGGCCCGTCGGCGAATCGTGACCTTGTCGCGGCAGGCGGCCAGGACGGCGCCGACGGCCCGCGGATCGCCCAGCGAGCCGAGTGCGGCCACCGCGCTCTCACGACACAGTGGGTCGTCGTGTCCGGTGCAGATCTCGATCAGCCGATCCACCACCCCGGGCGGGGAGGGCTCGCACTCACCGGCCACGAAGCACGCCACCTCGAGCACGACGGCATCGTCGTCGTGCAGCATGCCGAGCAGGTGGACGTCGTCGGCGACGCGGGCCGACCACCGGGCAGGTAGCGCGCCCAGGGCGCGGCAGCGCACCTCGGGAGCACCATCCGCGAGCGCAGCGAGGAGGTCTGGGATACTGAGAGCGCCCATTCGGGCCAGCGCTGACACCGCTGAAGCACGCACAGCCCCGTCGTCGGAGCCCAGCTGCTGCCGGGCCCCCGACTCATCATTCGACCATCCCGCGATGACCACGGATCTTCTGGAAAGATTCTGTGGACGCGCGGCCATGTCGCGAGCCTAAACTCCTGAGCCTTCCCCGTGCCTGCTTAAGGAGACGCGCTCGTGTCACACATGGTCATCTTTCAAACCCCAGATGGAAACCCGGGCTACAACCAGTTCGAGACGGTTGACGAGTCGATCGGCTTCGTCGAGAAGCTCAGGAATGAGCAGAACGTCCTGAACGCCCGCATCTTCAAGCTCGAGGAGCTGAAGTTCGAGTTCAAGCCCTACTTCCGTGTCCAGCTGGCGATGTTGAACTCCGGCGACGCCCCTGCCGCTGCCCCGGTTGCCGCTGCTCCGGCTCCGGCTCCGGCGGCCCCGGTCGCCGCTCCGGCTCCGGCCGCCGCTCCCGCGTCGCCGTTCGGTGGCGCTCCGGCCGCCGAAGCCCCTGCCGCTCCGCCCGCTCCCCAGGGTGCGCCCGTGTCGAACATCGACTCGCCCGTCGGCGCTCCGGTGCCCAACGGCAACTCGTTCTCCGGCGCTCCCGCCGAGGACGACCGCGGTCGCCGGGGTCTGTTCGGGCGCTGAGCCCAGCGACCGGTCGACCGTCACCTGAACGGGTCGGCCGATGCGAACCACGCGACACGCAGCAGGTCGGTCGCGCTCGCCCGCCGGAACAGATTCCAACCACAGCGCACCGGTCCGCCGGTGCGCTGTGGCGCGTCCGGGCTCAGCCCAGGAAGAGGCTGAGGGCCAGTGCGCCGAGACCCAGGACCGCGCCGAACGCCATCCCGATGCCGACGGTGATCAGCAGCAGTCCGAGCCCGGCTCGAAGCCGCTGGTACCAACGGATGTGGACGTCGGTCGAGCGCAGACCGCGGGGGACTGGGGGACGCAGCTCTTCGGGAGTCTCGTACTGAGCTGAGGACCCCGACAGCTCGGACGGGGAAGTGGCGGGAGCGACGGGTATCGTGCCCGGAGACCCTGAGGCCTCGGCGAGAGAGTTGGCGCGTTGTCCGAACATCATCAAGGCTCCGACTCCGGTTCCGAGAGCGACAACCGCGATGCCGATGAGCAGCGTGGGGTCCATGACCCCGACATGCTATCGGCACGGTCGCGTGGGCGGGTGTGGCCGTGGTTCGTGGCGATGGTGGCCATCGTGGTCGCCATCGCGGCCTTCGTCGTTCCGCTGCCGTACTACGTCGACGGGCCTGGTGTGGTTCGAGCCACGCAGTCCCGCGTGTCGGTCTCGGGCCATCCCGCCTACGAGTCGAAGGGCGAGATCTTCTTCACAACGGTGTCCGAGCGGCGGGCGACCCCGTACCTCTTGTTGCAGGCATGGCTCGACGAGGCGATCGACACGCTCCCGGAGAAGGTGGCGACCCCGACCGGGGACCGGGACGCCGAGCGACGCGCGGAACAACAGCAGATGGACCGTTCGAAGCTGACGTCGATCGAAGTGGCGTTCCGTGTACTCGACCTGCCCCTCACCATCACCGGCACGGGTGCCTTCATCAACGAGGTCGGCAAGGACTATCCCGCGGCCGCCCAGTTGCGCGCCGGCGACGTCATCACGGCGGTCGACGGATCGCCCGTCACCGTCGTCGGCGACCTGCGCCCGCTGCTTGCCGACAAGCCGGTCGGTGCGACGGTCCAGCTGGCGGTGCGCCGTGACGGGACGACGTCGGACGTGACCGTGGAGCTCGGACGCAATCCCGATGACGAGAGCCACGGCTACCTCGGTGTCGTGCCGTCGACCGCCGACGAGGACGTCGACTTCCACTTCGACATCGAGCTCGATTCCGGCTCGGTCATCGGACCGTCCGCCGGTCTCGCCTGGACACTCGGGGTGATCGATCGGCTCACCCCGGGTGACCTGACCGACGGCAAGAAGGTCGCCGTGACCGGCACCATCGCGCCCGACGGTACGGTCGGCCCCATCGGGGGGATCGGCCAGAAGGTGGTGGGGGCCAAGGAGGCCGGCGCGACGCTCTTCCTCTACCCCGCAGCCACCAGTCCGAAGGACGTGAAGTGGTTGAAACGCCTGGCCGGCGACGACATCCGCCTGGAGCCGGTGGCGACCGTCGAGGACGCGTTGAAGGTGCTCGATCCAACGGGTCTCGGGGCCGATTGAGGGTTCGGTCCAGCAGTGCGGGGGCGTCGGGGGGTATACCCCCCGAGGCGCCGGATCGGTCGTAGCATCCCGAGTCATGAGTCTCTCAGGCGACGCGCCCCCGTTCGACCCGGACGACGCAGCGAGTCGGGAGTTCTCCAAGGCCCGCAAGGGGTTCGACCCCACCGAAGTGCGCGTCCACCTCACCAAGCTGACCGAGGAGATCAAGCGGTTGCGGGCGACCGAGGCCGACCTCCGCGCCCAGCTCGAGGACGCTGCGACCAGGGTCCCCGATGTGGAGTCGCTGGATCCCGCAGCGATCAGTCGGGCCCTCGGCGCGGAGACGGTGCGCATCATCGACACCGCTCGCGAGGCGAGCGACGAGATCCGCGCCAAGGCCGAGGAGAACGCCGGTCGGGTGGTTCGGGATGCTCACGATCGGGCCAACCGGCTCACCCGGGATGCAGCCGAGTTGCGGGAGGCCGCGGCACGAGAGGCAGAGGAGCTGACGGCGAGCGCTCGGGCCGACGCCGACGCCCTGCTCGCCGCGTCGCGCGCTGAGGCCGAGGCGACACGTTCCGACGCGGCGGCAGAGGCAGCGTCGATTCGTGAGGAAGCTGCGCTGATCCTCGACGAACGGACCACCGAGGCCCAGCTCGAAGCGGTTCGCATCCGTGGCGAAGCGGAGGCAGCTCGCGCCGAGGCCGAGGCGTATGCCGCCCAGCGACGGGCGGACGCCGATCGCGAGGCAGCGGCGACGGCCGAGCAGGCGGTCGCGGACGCCGAGGCCGAGCTCGAATCCGCTCGAGAGCGCGGCCGGGAGATGATTCGAGAGGCCAAGGAGGCCCGGGAGCGGATGATCCGCGACCTGGCCGAGCGCCGACACAACTCCCGCCAGCAGCTCGAGGCGCTCCGGGCCGGTCGGGAGCGGCTCATCGAAGCGTTCGCGACCGCTCGCGAGGCCCTCGACGAGGCCACCGACGAGCTGGTCGAGTCGTTGCCGTCGGCACGGGCGGCGGCCGATGCCGCGGCCCGGTCCGTGGACGAGGATCTGGACGCAGCGGTCCTCGAGCTCGACACGCTGATCGACCGCGGCGCCGACACCGACGAACTGATCGACGGGGCCGTCGATCCGATCGATCGACCGCTCGAGGTCCCGGCGGAGACCGGCGATGCTCAACCCGGCGAACCGCCGGTCGAACCGGTCGGCGAGGTGGAGTCCGACGAACTGATCGACGAGCTGGACGACGACGAGCTGGACGAGGACGACGACGAGGACGAGCCCGCTGACGGCGAGGCAGCGGCCATGATCGACATCGCGCTCGATGCTGCTGATGACGACGATGACGATGTGGGTGCCGCCGACGAGGTGGCAGACGTCCTCGTCCTCGAGTCCGTGCCGGCCGGGTTCGACGTGGTGGACATGCACGCCGAGGGCACGGTCGAGACCGACGACGATGACGACGACGACGACTTCGACGATGACGACTTCGACGATGACGACGACGATGACGATGACGACGATGACGATGATGACATCGAGGACGGCGACGACGCCGAGATTCCCCAGCGGGGCCGGCTCCGACTGGTGAGTTCCAACGAGGGCGGGCCGTCACCAGTCGGTATCGAGGCGCTCGTCGACGCCACCCCCGTGGTCGAGCCGGCCGAGGAGCCCCGGTCCGCCGAGGTCGAGGAGTTGTTCGCCCGCCTTCGAGCCGACCGGTCGGCGGTCGACGACGATGACGACTTCGACGAGGACGACGATGAGGACGACGACGACGAGGACGACGCACCCTCGGCCGAGGTGACGACCCTGTCGACCGGCGCCGTGGTCATCGACCTCAGTGCGGTCGAGGCCGAGCGGTCGGTTGCCGGCGGCACCGACGTGACCGACG
>CALMLJ010000579.1 GCA_937868025.1 uncultured Acidimicrobiaceae bacterium | reverse complement strand
GCCGCGTGCCGTCAGCTCGGCCCGAAGCCCCCGCCCGCCGCGGACTGATCGGGGAGCAGCAGCCGGAACGCCGTCGGGGCGGGTGCGGCGAGCACCAGCCGGCCGCCTTCCGACTCGGCGAGGGCCCGGGCCAGCGCCAGCCCGAGGCCGTGGCCCGAGGCGCCCGGGTCGCGGCGCGTGAACAGCTCGGTGGGGTCGCGGGCGATGGTGCCCTCGTCGGTCACCGTGATCACGACGTGGTCGGCCTCCTCGGCGACATCGATCCGCACCCGACCGCGGCCGTGCTGCACCGCGTTCTGCAGGAGGATGTCGGCGATCTGGTCGAGCACGGAGAGGCTCACGCGGGGGCTGCCGCCGACGCCGGTGGTGCCGGTGATCGAGCGGCCCCGCTCGTCGAACACCGCCTGCCACCGCCCGACGACGGTGCCGAGCCACTGGTCGATGTCGAGTGGAGCACGGGTGATCGGTTGGTCGCGCGCCACGCGCAGGAGTGTGGTGATCGTGCGCTCCAACCGATCGATCTCACCGAGCGCCTCGTCGAGCACGGGCGTCGGGTCGGCTCCCGGCGACTGCAGCTCGGTTTCGATCACGAGCCGGAGCGACGTGAGCGGCGTCCGGAGCTGATGGGACGCGTCGGCGGTGAAGGATCGCTCGCGCTGGAGGACACCGTCGAGGCGCGCCGCCGTATCGGCGAGTGCGCCGGCGGTGGCATCGAGTTCGTCGATCCCGCTCGGCGTCGGCACGATGGAGAAGTCGCCCTCGCCGAGGCGGACAGCGTCGTCTCGGATCGCGCGCAGGGGGCGGACGAGGCGCGACGTTACCCACGAGCCGACGACCGCGGCGACGATCAGCGCCGCAGCGTCGATCCCGACGAGGACGAGGATGTCGCGCCAGATCTTGCGTTCCGCCTCCGAGAGCGGCTCGGCCACGCGGATCACCGCCACCTTCTGTTCGCGCTCGACGATCGGCCGGACGAGCACGCGGTGGTCGTCGACGTTGTCGAGGCTCGACAGGAGTCCGGCCGACCGGGTCAACTCGTCGGCGGGCGTCGGACCCTCGCCGGCG
Source organism: uncultured Acidimicrobiaceae bacterium (assembly GCA_937868025.1). Next base: position 3,409 of record CALMLJ010000579.1, on the reverse strand, counting down.
ACGAGCTCACCGTCGGGGAGATACACGCCGACGGTGATCAGGGCGTCGTCGATCGGAGGCAGCTCGAGTCCGCTGGCGGAGAAGTCCGAGTCGGAGGTGAGCTCGTTGGCGACCTGCTCGGCGACGAGCGTGAGCTCGCGGTCGGAGTCGTTGTGCTCCCGGCTGGCCATGAGGAACACGAGGGGAAGCGTGAGCACGATGGTGGCCAGCGCGGTGACCCCCACGATCGCCGTGAGGATCCGACGCCTCACCGGAACACACCGTTGCGGTCAGGCATCTCGCTCCCATCGGTACCCGACGCCGCGCAACGCGGTGATGCGACTCGGTTCGCCGGGCCCTTCCCCGAGCCGGCGCCGCAGGGACGAGATGTGGACATCCAGTGTCTTGGTCGACCCGAACCAGTGCTCGTCCCACACCTGGGCCATGAGTTCTTCGCGGGTGACGACGTTGCCCTGGTTGCTCATCAGCGCCACGAGGAGGTCGAACTCCTTGGCCCGGAGGGAGATCTCCTCACCGTCCAGCCGCACGATGCGCGCCCCGAGATCGACGATCACCCCGGCGCCGACGAGGGCAGGGGCGTCGGCGGCGGGCGCGGGGCGCCGCAGGTGGGCGCGGATCCTCGCAAGGAGTTCTGCCAGCCGGAACGGCTTGGTGACGTAGTCGATGGCGCCGCTGTCGAGGCCGACCACGACGTCCATCTCCTCGGCGCGAGCGGTGACCATCACGATCGGCACGTCCGGCCAGCGGTCGTGGAGTTCGCGGGCGAGGTCGAGGCCGTCGGCATCGGGGAGGCCGAGGTCGAGCAGCACCAGGCCCGGAGGGTCGATCACCGCACGCGCCGCCGCGGCGTCCGGGGCGGGACGACAGGCATAGCCGGCGTTGGTGAGCGCCCGGACGAGACCGGACCGGATACCGGGATCGTCCTCGACGATGAGCAACTCGTCGGTCATTCGAAACCTCGCCGGCATGGCCGCATGGTCCAAGTCTGCCGGACCGACGGTCGGCGGCCGGGAGTTTTCGGGTGAGCGGACGGCTCACCGGCGTCGCGCAGCGCTCGATTCGGGTTCCATCGAGGATTAACCGTGCGCTCACCGTCGCTTGGGTCGGCGCAGATCGTGGTGTCGGTACGGTCCGTGCCATGACCTCGACACCCCGTCCGTTCACGGCACCGACCACCTCGAAGGTGGCCTGAGATGGTGGGCGCGGCAGGCCCGATGCTCGTGGGCGGACTCGGCTCGGCGGTCGTGGTCGCCGGGGTGCTCGCGCTCCGGACGATCCTCCGCCCCGATTCGGGGTCGGCTCCGCCGTCGGACGAACCGACCGTTGCCCGCTTCAGCGACCCGGCGCTCGGTTCGCTGTTCGGGGAGCTCCGGTTGCTCGTGAGCGTCGTCGCCGTCGGCGCCGGCCTCGTCGGCGCAGCCTTGGTCTGGGGAATCTCGGCCGCCTGATCGGTGCCGGTTGTGGGGTCTATCGGCCCGAGGTCGGCGGGTCGGCGGCGAGGGTCTTCTCGATGCCGTCGATCAGCTGCTGCTTCTCGGTCTCGGTGAGCTTCGAGTCACTGTGCAGGCCGAAGTACGTGTAGTAGTCGGGTGGCATCGAGCCCTCCTCGACGACCTCGGCGAACTCGTCGGTGTCACGCCCGGGGTTGGTGTGCCACTCGCTGACGTTGAGCGCCTCACGTCCCTCCTTCACGTGGTCGGCGATGTACCACTTGATGGGTGCGACGTGCTCGAACCACAGCACCTTGGTCTCGTTGCTGTGGCAGTCGGCGCAGGCGGTCATGAAGAGCTGCCGGGTGGTCGGGCTGTCCCACTGCGGTTCGTCGCGTGCCGACGGGTTGTCGACCCCGAACGGGACGAACTGGATCGCGACCGCGGTGATGCCGACGAGGAGGAGGACCTTCGACCACCACGAGGTGAAGTACTTCTTCTTCGGTGCGCTGGCTTCGGTCTCGGTCATGGGCAGCCTTCGTGATGGAGGAGCAGCAAGGGCTCCGGGTGCTGGGGATCTGGGATCCAGGGTACGGACGGTCGTGCCAACAGAGGGGGTGTCACGGGTTAGGGGACGGCAAAGGTTGCGACGTCGGTGACGACGAGGCGCTCAGGATGCGGACGAGCGTGAGGAAGACGACGACGGCGCACATGGCGAACGTCAGGACGACGAACAGCCGGTTCGACCGGTCGGTCCCGGCGGTCGCCGCGTGGAGCACCGACAACGCGAACGCCACGAAGCTCGACAGGTGCACGCGGGCCCACCAGCGGCGGGGGAGACGGCGGCGGAGGAGCGAGGTGGCCTCGACCGCGACCAGCACGTAGGCGGCGATCACGCCCCACCCGACGGCGACGGTGCGCCACGAGCTGTGGAACGGTACCAGGACGTCCGCGACGCCGAAGTGCACGAAGCTGTCGGCGACGAGCGCCCCGACGTGCAGCACCAGGAACGCGATCGTCAGGGCTCCGAGGAATCGGTGCAGGTCGAGCAACCACTTCGGGAGCGAGCGGCGACGGATCAACCGCGTCGAGAGCAGGAGTCCCCAGATCACCGACCCACCGGATGCCCCGAGCGTCACGAGGCCGCTCGCCCGCGCGAGGAACCACCACAGCTGGTCAGGCATCGGCGGCCACCGGCTCCGACACGTCGACGTCGCTGATCCCGTCGATCGTTCCGAGCGAGTCCACCCATCGGTCGCCCCACGCCGTGGAGATGATTGCCGCAGTTGCCGCGGCCTCCGCCCACCAGCCGGCGCCGGCCACCACGGTGGCCCGGAGGTCACGTTCGAGGGGGAGGCCGGTGTGGGGATCGAGGACGTGGCGGTGCCGCACTCCCGTGACCGTCCACGTCCGCACGGAGGTGTCCGATGTGGCGACGGCACCGTCGTGCAGTTCGAAGATCCGCCGCGGCTGCACGCCGGTGGACGGCACGTCGATTCGCCAGGCGCTGCCGTCGGGCGCGCTGCCCCGGGTGACGATGTCGCCGCCGAGGTCGACCAGCACGCCGTCGGCGCCGGCATCGCACGCCATGGTGGCGGCGAGGTCGGCCGCGAGGCCCTTCCCGAGACCGCCGGGGTCGAGACGGACGCCGGCCGGGAGCAGTACCGCGGAGGTGCTCGGGATGAACACGATGTCATCGGCCCCGACGACATCGGGCAGCGGTCGAACGGGCCGCGAGCCGCCGCGCAGGTCGCGGTAGGTGCGGTCGTAACCCAGCGCAGCGATGTGCGCTCCCATCGTGGGGTCGAACCGGCCGCCGGTCAGCCGGTGCGCCGCCATGAGGTGCTCGACGAGCACCAGCAGGGTCGCCGAGACGACAGTGAGGCTGCCGTTGCAGTCGTTGAGACGGCTCAGTTCGCTGTCGGGCCGGAACCGGCTCCACGACTGCTCGAGCCGATCGATCTCGGCGAGGACGTCGT
>CALMLJ010000578.1 GCA_937868025.1 uncultured Acidimicrobiaceae bacterium | reverse complement strand
GTGGCCCTCCTGCTGCAGTTCTTCGTCGTCCAGCTGTACGAGATCCCGTCGGAGTCGATGTACCCGACCCTGCAGAACAACGACCAGGTCCTCGTCAACAAGCTCGCCTATGCGGTCGGCGGCGGCGTGGAACGCGGCGACGTCATCGTCTTCAAACGCCCGGAGTCGGAACGCACCGACGACCCCGACCAGCCACCCCAGCTCATCAAGCGCGTCATCGGCCTGCCGGGGGACGTGGTCGAGGCCCGTGGTGGTGTGGTGTACATCGACGGGAAGCCGTTGGAGGAGACCGGCACGGGTCACTACCTCGACCCGAGCGTCGTCACCAACAACCTCCCGCAGCCGGTCACCGTGCCCCGGGGCCACGTCTTCGTGATGGGCGACAACCGTGAGCGATCCCATGACAGTCGTTATTTCGGTGCGATCCCCGAATCTGACATCATTGGCCGAGCCGTGGTCATAGCGTGGCCCTTCAGCCGTTGGGGATCCTTGTAACGATGTTCGACCAGACCAACACGACGGGCGTTCCCCCCGAGTACCGCCCGCTGTTGGATCCACCGGCCCCGCCGGTGACCGCGGAACCGGTCCCATCGGAACGGGTGCTCGAGCTCAACGCCGAACCGGCGGCCAATCCCAAGGGCACCGCCATGGGATGGGCGTTGACGATCGCCGTCGCAGTGGTGCTCACGATCGTCGTCAAGACCTTCATCCTCCAGGCGTACTCGATCCCGTCGGAGTCGATGGTCCCGACACTCAACGTCGGCGACCGTGTCGTCGTGTTCCGGCTCAACACCGACCCCGCCCGGGGCGACATCGTGGTGTTCGATCGTCCGGCGAACGATCCCAAGACGAGCCCGAGCGACCCCGACGTGCTCATCAAGCGCGTGATCGGGTTGCCCGGCGACGTCGTCGAGAGCCGTGACGGCGAGGTCTGGGTGAACGGCAAGCAGCTCGTCGAGGACTACCTCCCCGACGAGACGACGACGATCATCGACACGCCGATCACGGTGCCGAGCGGGAAGTTGCTGGTGCTCGGCGACAATCGTTCCCGGTCGTTCGACGGGCGGATCTTCGGCCCCATCGACAAGGACCTGGTCGTCGGGCGCGCCATCGCCCGTATCTGGCCGCTGTCGCGCCTCGGCGGTCTCTAGCCCCTCGCCGGTTACTCGAGGAACTGCGGCGCGTCCGGACGGGCGATCGCCGCGGCAGCGTCGACCAGGCGATCGGGGTAGCTCGAGATCACGCCGTCCATGCCGATGTGCAGCAGCCCGAGGATCATGCGGTCGTGGTGGGCGTCGGTGCCGAAGCAGCGCCGGCCGAAGCGGTGGAACAACGCGGCGCGCCCACCGTTCCAATCGGCCTGTGGCAGGAGCTTGGCGTCGATCCGGTCTTCACGGAGCCCAGCGGCGTGGCGTTCGGCCCCGGCGCCGAGGTCGTTGAGCGTGGTCGTGTCGACGAGCCGAACGAGCTCGGACCGGGCCCGCCACGCCAGGAGTGCGGCCCGGTCGGAGGCCGCCAACCACAGCCGATCGAGGGCCCGGTGGCGGGTCGCGAGCGCAATGGCCTCCTCGACGGCGTCGACCGTCCGGACGTGTACGAGAAGGTCGAGGGCGGTGCCGTGCTCCTCGTAGAAGCCTGCGAGCGTCACGACGTCGTCGGGAAGGTCGGCGCTCGACGTGTCGGCGATGCGTCGGCGGCGCAGTCCTCCGAGGCGGGCGTCGCGCCGCAGGACCGGCACGCCGTCGGCAGTGACCTGCAGGTCGGTCTCGATGCCCGTGGCTCCGAGCCGGACGGCGAGCCGGAACGACTCCGGGGTGTTCTCGTCGGTGTGGCCACGGGCCCCGCCACTCGCGAACAGGATCGCTGGTCCGGCGAGTGGCTCCTGGCGAGGGATCATCCGCCGATTGTTGCCGGTGGGTCCGGTTGGTGCGAACGCCGGGTCGTCGCAACGGCGCAGATCAGGAGAACACCACAAGTTCCGAGGGCGAAATCTTCAACTCACCCCTGGTGGGTGCCGAAAGAAGTGGAAGCTCATCCTGATAGCGAAGGAACGACTCTCATGGCTTTGATCCGGGCGACTTGCAGCGAATGTGGTGACGTCGAATTGCGTTCGCGCGACCTGCAGGTCCGCATCTGTGGCGACACCGGTGACGGTACCTACCTGTTCCGTTGCCCCGTGTGCCGCATGACGGAGGTGAAGAACGCCGATGACCAGGTCGTCGACATCCTCGCCGCCGCCGGGGTGAAGTGCGTCGAGTGGCGTCTGCCCGCCGAGATGACCGAACGGCCGACCGGCGAGCCGATCACCCACGACGACGTCCTCGACTTCCACGAGATCCTGGGCGGCGACGACTGGTTCACCACGCTGTCGGAGATGACCCGACACGGCTGACGCCCGTCGCAGTCGGGCTTCCCGGGCGGTTCCCGTCCGCAGGTAGGCTGACCGCATGCTCATCGGAGGACTGCTCGGCATCCTCGACAGCCTCACCGGCGGCGAAGTCATCATGATCCTGGTCGCGGCGCTGCTCGTGCTCGGCCCCGAGCGCCTGCCCGAAACGGCTCGCACGATGGGGCAGTGGCTGGCCAAGCTCAAGTCGATGACCGGCAACCTCCAGAGTGAGGTCCGCGAGGTGCTCGACGACCCGTCGATGAAGCCGATCCGCGATCTCGG
>CALMLJ010000577.1 GCA_937868025.1 uncultured Acidimicrobiaceae bacterium | reverse complement strand
GTGGGACGCCGCCGATGTCGGCCGGGTGCCGACCGGGTCGGTCGGTGGGTGCGCCAGAGCGCGGCCGTACTCAGCCGAGGGCGAGATGCGGCGGGGCGCGCGCCGGCAGGTCGGCGCAGCGGACGACTCGACGCGACTGCCGCGACGACGCGAACACCAGGGTGGACGAGACGGCGATGGCGAGATTCGGAGTGACCGGGCCGTCGATGCCCCAGGGGTAGGTCCGTCGGGCCAGCCCGCGTTCGGCGGCGTGGGGGACGACGTCGATCCGGGTGTCCGACGACGGTGCGACCTGGTCGCCGCCGATGAGGCGGGCCGCTCCACGTGCCGCCCTGATCGCGGGGTCACCGACGGGTGACACGCTCCCCACTGCCGCGCCGACGGGCACATGGGTCGACCCGAGGGACAACCCCACGAGGAGGCTGGTGCCGAGGACGAGCAGGAGACCGCGCACGTGACGAGATGTCCATCGCATCCGCAGGTTCCTTCCTCGCTCGCCCGCAGTGACCGTCCGAAGTCTTGGGGAGGGTGATTGCCCCACCGATTCCGTTGTGTTACTCGGGTGTTAACGCCGTGTTCGTCGATGGGCGACAGCTTCGAGGGCGATGATTGCGACGCTGCAACGGCTTTGTTACGGGCGTGTTAACGATGAGTTCGTCGCTCCGGCTGCACTGGGGACGGGTCGGAGGCACCTACAATCCGGCCGATGGCCAGGAGATTCAAGCGTGTCTACAAGTTGCTGAACGTGGTGCACGAGCGCATGTTCACGGTCTCCAACGGTCGCATCACGGGTCGGGCGGGCGGGATGACCGTGGTGAAGCTCACCACCACCGGTCGCAAGTCCGGCGAACCACGCATCACGATGCTGACGTCTCCCCTCGTCGAGGGCGACACCGTGGTGCTCGTCGCGTCGTTCCGCGGCGGTCCCAACCATCCGGCCTGGTTCTTGAACCTCCGCGATCAGCCACGGGTGCAGGCGATGCGCCGGGGAGCCGACCTCGCGATGGATGCCGAGATCCTGACCGGCGACGAGCGGGTGTCGCTGTGGAACCGGGTCACCTCCCTCGAACCCCGCTACGCCCGGTACCAGTCCAGGACCGAACGGGAGATCCCGCTCATCGTGCTCCGTCCCGCCGCGAGCTGACCCTGCCGGCAGCGGCCCGACGCGTTGTCGAACTGCGTCGACCGGCCGTCGGTCACGACGCCGATCCAATGATCAAGGAGTTCGTGGATTGGGTCGATCACCACGTCTATGAACTCGTCCGCGCCGGAGAGATCCTGGGAAGCACGACCTGTCGCGGCACGAGTCATCCGCGTCGCGGTGCTGCTCGTCCCGATCTCGGTCGGATGCCTCGCTGCGATCGGCGCCAACCGGTTGATCGCTCCGCCCGACTCGGTGGTGCCGGCGCTGCTCCGCGCCGCCGCGATCGTGGTGATCTCGTCCGCGGTCGTCTGGGGCGCTGACCGGTTCGCCCGCCGGCTGCTTCCGCTCGCGGCACTGATGCAATTGTCCCTCGTGTTCCCCGACCAGGCGCCGTCGCGGTTCCGTTCAGCCCTGCGGTCGGGGAGCAGCCGCACCCTCGAGCGCACCCTCGACGACACCCGCAGGCACGGCCTGGCCAAGGACCCCGGTGACGCCGCCCGCCAGGTCGTTCAACTGATCGGGGCGATCGGCGACCACGACCGCCGAACCCGAGGCCACTCCGAGCGCGTTCGCCTGTTCGCCGACCTGGTGGGCGAGGAGCTCAAGCTGTCCAAGGAGGAGCGGCAGAAGCTCCAGTGGGGAGCGCTGCTCCACGACCTCGGCAAGCTGATGGTGCCGAGCGACATCCTCAACAAGAAGGGCAAGCCCAGCGCCGAGGAGTGGCGCATCCTGGAGGGCCATCCCGACGCCGGCATGGAGCTCATCGCCCCGCTGCGCGAGTTCCTCGGCGAGTGGGTCCACGCGATCGGCGGCCACCACGAGAAGTGGGACGGGTCGGGGTACCCAGCGGGCCTTCGTGGCGGCCAGATCCCCCGCGCTGCGGCCATCGTCGCTGTCGCCGACAGCTTCGAGGTGATGACGGCCGTCCGGTCGTACAAGAAGGCGATGCCACTGGCCGAGGCACGCGCCGAGCTGACGCGTTGCGCCGGGACCCACTTCTCACCCGAGGTCGTCCGAGCCTTCCTGTCCATCTCGCTCGGACACCTCCGGATCGTTGCCGGCCCACTCGCGGCGCTCGCCCACCTCCCGTTCCTCGGCAACCTGACCCAGCTCCCCGGCGCCGCCGCAGCCGCGGCTCCCGCGATGGTGAACGCCGCCGCCGTTCCCGCTGCCGCAATGGTGACCGCAGCGGCCCTCACGCTCGGGACCCCACCCAAGGCCGACGCGGTCGAGAACCTGACCCTCACCCAGGAGGCCACCGCCGTCGCAGCTGCCGGAGCCGAGGCGCCAGCGGCATCAGGCGCGAACGGCGATTCGACCACGACCAGCGCCGCCGCGGCGAACCCAGCGATCGCGGCAGCGGCCGCCGGCGACACGGCGACCCCGGCATCGACGCCGACGACCTCGCCGACCGCCACCACCGCCGCAACCGCCGCCGTCGCGCCTCCGACCACCGCGGCGGCTCCCGCCGGCGCCGTGTCCTCCACCACGGTGGCAGCGCCGTCCACCGACGCCGCCCGCCGGCCGGCGTCCACGACAACGCTGCCGCCGACGACCACGACGTCAGCACCCCCGGCTGCCGCGCCGGCGACGAGCGCGCCGACCAGTCCGTACGGCACGTTCACGCTGCTGGTCTCGACGGCGGCGATCCGGCTGCCACCGCAATCGCTCAACGGGGCTTC
>CALMLJ010000576.1 GCA_937868025.1 uncultured Acidimicrobiaceae bacterium | reverse complement strand
CCCTCTTCATGGCGGAAGCGTACCCGTGCGGTGCCGGCGAGGGCGCTGGCAACCCATGACCACATCCTCACGGAACTCCTGGGGGCAACACCTGGGCAAGTGAACATCCCTTCCAGCGGCACTCTCTCAGCACCACAGATCAGATGTCGCCTGCACGTGCAGCGGCCCCGGAGGGCGGTCAGAGGTTTCTCGGGCCGAATCCGAAGACGTACCAGACGAGCACTGCGCCGCCGACGATCATCGCTACCGAGACAGCTGCGGGAACAACAAGGAGCACTCCCGAGCGCCGGTCAGTGAGCCACGCCAGACCAGTCGACACCGCAGTCCCGAGCACGGCTGGAATGGCGGGAACTGCGTAGACCCCGAACGGGCTGGCGTTACACCCGACGGTGCACATCGCTCCCCCGCCGAGAAACGCGGCGTACAACCCAATGAGGACCAGCGCCGTCGTGCCCACGCACGCGAGTCCTTGGATCGTCGTCGCAACGACTGAGCGTGTGGAGTCGGGGGCTTGGGACCCTTCGGAGTATGGATTCACGCGCATTGAGTCTGCAGGACCGTGCTTACGACAGCCGGTCAGGAGCGTTCGCCGCTGCGAAGCGTCGACCAGAGCGGAACACCGTCGTGTCGACACGACCGCGTCGTGCCGACGGGACTGCTGCACGATCGGGTGACATCGCCGACGCTTTGCGTGCTCAACTCCAAATTCCCGACGTGACCGGCCTCGGCGACGGCTCGTACGATCGAACCGTAGGTTGTACCTTGGCCTGCTCTGGAGGAACTCGGTGACGACACTACGTAGGTCCCTCTGGCGAACGTTCGGACCGATCGTTGGCACTTGGGCGTTGCTGGTCTCAGGTTGTGGCAAGGATCCGGCGAGGGCGATGGCGGACGGTCCCCCTTCGTCCATCACGGCGACGACGTCGAAGGACACTGGCGGCGGAGAGGCGTACACGAGTCCCTACGCCCCGAGCGCGGTCGACCTCGATGGCATCGTCGGACGCGTGGCCGCACTCGACCCGACGTCGATGGATGGGTGGATTCCAGAGATGGTCAGCGGCGCACCGACGCTCAATGGTCGGGGCCTGCTGGCAGCGGGGAGCCGACTGGTGCCTCAAGTCTGGTCGGCCGAAATCGACACCCGCACGCAAGGCGTTCGGCGTGCAAACATCGCGGCAATCGCGAAGCCTGCCCCCGAGGCCCGGTCCTGGTTTCAGGTGCGTCTCGAAGAACGCGGTGAACAGTGGCTGGTCATCTCGGTGACTGGTCCCGGGATAGCCCCCAATCCGTCCGTCTACGTGCGGATCCCGACTCCGATGGAGAGGCAGCATGCGGTGGATGCAGTTGCAGCGCTCGATCGCAGTGAACCGAGCAGCTACACCGATGATGCGTTCGGAGGATCAGATCCAGTCGAGGCGATGTCAGCCTTCGCACCGGCCGACGTCCTGCTTGCTGCGGCGTTCCAGACGATGTCTGCGGAGGTCGACGACGGGCGGCGACGAGTTCACGTCGAGGCGTTCCGAGCTGACGAGCGGGCCGGCGCCGGTATCGAGGTCACGCTGACGCTGGTCGATGGTGAGTGGTTGATTTCCGGAGCGGATGTGGTCTGACTCGCGGGACCGACGGCGTCTGTTGCCAGCGGCGCTCGATACCGCCTGCTCAGAGCCCCAGGTGGGACGCTGGGTTCTCGGCGAACCGGCTGCATGCCTGATGTACCCACCAAACACGGCGCTCCCGAGCGGCGAACTGCGGGCCCGACGTAGACGAGCTTCCACGTGATGAAGCCAGCGACGGCCCAGAGGTCGGCCCGGCGTCGCGCCCGCTCAGCCGCGCGGCACGAGTGCGAGCTGGCGTGACTGCGCGACGAGCCGACCGGTTCGGTCCCAGATCTCGCCGTCGGCCTCGAGGAAGCCACCGCTCACGAACCTGGTGGTGAACCCGCACGCCATCCACCCCGGTTCGGGCCGGGCCCGGACGTGGGCCGTCAGCTCGACAGTCGGCGTCCAACCGATCGGCAGGTCGGAGTTGAAGATCGTCGGCGGAAAGGCGTCGACCGCGCACAGGAGCGAGTTGGTGGTCATCGGCTCGTCGTCGAGTAAGCGGAACCAGCCGCGGATACGCGGCGTCCCGCTCTTCGTGCCGCCGAGGAACCGGGCGTCGTCGGGGTGGAGACGGAGGTCGACCTTGGCCATGAACGCTGGCGGGAACGGGTCACCGGGGACGACCCGCACGCAGTCGTCCGGCGCTGGAAGATCGGGCGGCCCTCCCGAGACGAGCTCGGGGCCTCGAACCTCGTCGCCGAGGTCGCCGAACGTGCCGAGGACGGCAAGGAGCGGCCGGTCGCCGGCAACCACCGTCGCGTTCGCCGTTGCGAAGCGACGACCGGCGCGCAGCACGGTCGTATCGACCGTGACCGGACCTGGGCGCCCCGGCGAGAGGTAGTGCGCCGTGATCGTGACCGGATCCGGCCGCTCGGTCGCCGACGACAATGCTCGGGCAGCGATCGACAACAGGTATCCGCCGTGGGCATTGCCGACGACGTCCCAGCCGGCCTCGACGTTGCCGGACCACCGGCCGGGGAGGTCGGGGTCGGGAACGACGGCGGTGGCGGCGGAGAACGAGGGCAACATCATCGGCCGGCACGCGATCACACCGGCGCCGATAGTGTCCAACGCCTTGGACTCCTCCCTCTTCTCGACCTCCGCCTCGTCGTCGTTCGGGTCCGGTCTCACGGCCTCCTCCGTCGTCGTCGTCGGCAATCCGCAGCCCGGTTCTCGCACGCGTTCGGCCGCCGAGCTCGTCGCTCGGCAGCTCGCCGCGCTCACCAGCGCACCCGACGACGTCCTGGTCATCGAGCTCGCCGACGTCGGCACCCAACTGCTCGAGTGGAGCAACCAGAACGTGGCTCAGCTGAAGTCGATCGTGCTCGGCGCACAGTCGCTCGTCGTGTCGAGCCCGACGTACAAGGCCAGCTACACGGGTCTGCTCAAGCTGTTCGTCGACCAGTTCGACCGCGACGAACTCGCGGGACTGACGACCGTGGCGGTGATGACCGGAGCGAGCGCCGCCCACTCGCTCGTCGTCGAGACGCAGCTCAAACCCGTGCTCGTCGAGATCGGTGCCAGCCTCCCGACCCGCGGGGTGTACCTGTACGGCCCGGCGCTCGACGATCCAACCGCAGCGGTGGCCGAGTGGTACCAGTCGGCTCGCCGCCCGCTCGAACGCATCATGTGGCGCTGAACCGTCCGGAATAGCCGCCGCCCGCCCCCGGTTCGACCAACTCGATGACCTTCCCCCTCCGGCTCTCCGTGCTGGACGTCGCCCCCGTGCTGTCGGGTTCGACCGCCCGCGACGCGCTCAGGAACTCCGTCGATCTCGCCCGCCACGTCGAAGCCCTCGGATACGAGCGGTACTGGCTGGCCGAGCACCACAACACCTCGGGGATCGCCAGCTCGGTGCCCGCCGTCCTGATCGGCCACATCGCCGCTGCGACCTCCACGATCCGCGTCGGCTCCGGTGGCGTCATGCTGCCCAACCACGCCCCGCTCCACGTCGCCGAGTCGTTCCGGCTGCTCGAGGAGCTCCACCCCGGGCGCATCGATCTCGGCATCGGCCGGGCTCCCGGCACCGACGGCCTCACCGCGCTCGCACTGCGGCGATCCCGCGAGGCCCGCTCCGCCGACGACTTCCCCGAGCAACTCGACGAGCTCGTCGGGTTCCTGACCGACGACTTCCCCGCCGACCACCCCTTCCGCGACGTGGTCGCCTCGCCGCAGGGTCCGTCAACACCTCCCATCTACCTCCTCGGATCGAGCGGATACAGCGGCGCGCTGGCGGCGCGCCTCGGCATGGGGTTCGCCTTCGCCAGCCACATCAACCCGGTTCCCGCCGCCAAGGTGCTCCGCGCCTACCAGAACGAGTTCCAACCCTCCCTGGCGTTCCCCGAACCGCACGCAATCCTCGCCCTCTCCGCCATCTGCGCCGACGACGACGCGACCGCGGAGGACCTGGCGCTCTCGCTCGACCTGACGTGGCTCCGCATCGGACAGGGTCGCGGCGGCCCGCTCCCGAGCGTCGAGGAGGCGCGCGCCCACGACTGGTCCGAACAGGACCTCGACCAACGACGCATCAACCGCTCACGGCACGTGATCGGCGGGCCGGCGAAGGTCCAGGGGCAGATCAACGTCCGCGCCGCCGAGGCCGGCGTCACCGAGGTCATGGTCCTCTCGATGATCCACGACCACGCCGCGCGTCGGCGGAGCTATGAGTTGCTCACCACCTGATCAGCGCTAGAGTGGTCGAGCGGTCGACGGGCAGGAGCTCGTGACCCGGCCCCACTCCGGGCAGTCGGCGGGGGGCATGGGCGATCAGCACGGCTCCGGCCACACGGATTGCGGGGTTGGAGCCATCCACACGCCCGACGCACGGAAACCTTGCCCCACAAGGTCCGCCCGTCGGCGTCCTCATCACATGCGAAGCGGAGCGTGCCACCGAACATGGCCGAAACCCATCTGACCGACGACCAGTTCCTGGTGCTCGTCGAAGCCCACGCGCACGGCGAAGCCTCGCCCGAACAGGTCGCCGTCCTCGAAGCCGACCACCGTCGGTGGACCACGTCGCTCGTGCACCTGCTCGCCGACACCGAGGACACCCTCGAGGTGCTCCGACGGTCCAACGACGAGCAGACCTACCAGGTGCTGACGGACTTCGAGAACGAACACCGTCGCCTCCTCGCCGCGTACGCCCGCCTGACCGGCGACGTCACCGTCCTCGAGGTCGACGTGACCGAGGCCGGGCTCGGCCACCCCACCGTGGCACTGCTGCAGCTGTCCTGGGAGCCCGGCAAGGTCGTCGCCTGGGCAGCCGGGCCCACCGTCGGTGCCGTCGGTGCCGACCGTGTCGCCGAACTGCTCGTCGAGGCGGGCGCGTCGGCCTCGAACTGGTCGAAGCACCCCGTCGTGCGGCTGCCCGACGGCACCGCTGCCGAAGCGCTCACCATCAGCGCCAGCGAGATCCTCGGCTGGCTCGTCGCCCTCGGCGCCGAGGAACCGGGCCCGCTCGTCGGGCCGAGCGCACTCTGGCTCGGCCAGGTCGCCGTCTGGGCGGTCGACCTCGCGAGCCGCGGCGCCATGGTCCCGCTCCTCCGTCAGCGTCGCCGCAACCGCAACAACACCGACCCGAACATGAGCTCGTTCTCGGTGCGCTGGACCCCCGCCCTCGTCGACCCGGTGCGGTTCAACGAGCTCGCCAACGCGATGCCCGGCGCGTCCACTGCCGTCTCCCCCTCGACCGACGGCCGCGAGGTCGTGAAGTCGGCGCTCACCGGCATGATCGACGCGATCTGCCGCACCGCCGCCGGCATGATCGACGTGCCCGCTCCCCCGCCCGAGGTCCGCAACGGCCGCGACACCGCCGAGACGTTCCTCGCGAAGCTCGACGGCACCCACTTCGAGGCTCCCAACCAGACCGGCAACGAACTGGTCGGCCGGCTCGACCGCTGGGCCCGCCCGATCGTCACGGGCAACCCCGGCCGTCTCGTGGTGCAGCTCGATCCGCCGGACTCGTCGAATGCCTGGCACCTCATCGTCCTGGCCCCCGACGCCGACGACCAACTCATCTCGGTCGAGGTCGCGCTCGTCAACGCCGGTTCACAACGCCGCGAGATCGAGGACCAGCTGCTCCGGCTCGAGCGGATGCTGCCGGTTCTCCTCCGTCCGGGCAGCAACCGCCGCGGCGAGGTCGTCCTCAGCCAGGACGAAGCCTGGGAACTCATGTCGGAGACGGGCCCCGAGCTGTCGGCCGCCGGCTACGACGTGCGGGTCCCCGCGCTGTCGACCCGCAAGGCCACACCGTCGCTCCGGCTCACGTCCGAGGGCGCCAGCTCCACCGTCGTGGGTGCGAACCAGCTCGCCAACGTCCGGTGGTCGGCCGTGTTCGACGACGTCGAACTCACCGCCGCCGACATCTCCCGCCTTGCCAAGGAAGCGCGCCCGCTCGTCCGGTCCGGCGGGCGCTGGGTAGCGCTCGACCACGCCGACCTCACCGCCGCGGCGGCGGCGCTCGCCGAGCGCTCGAACACGACGCAGCTCACGGGTGCCGAGATGCTGCGCCACGCCCTCGGTCTCGAGGGCACCCAACTCGCCGGTGGCATGTCGCTGCACGGCTCGAGCTGGGCGGCCGACCTCATGGAGTCGGCCAAGTCGGTCGCCACCAACCCCGTCGTCACCCCCGACGGGTTCGACGGCGACCTCCGCAGCTACCAGAGCGAGGCGCTCGGCTGGCTCGGGTTCCTCGACAGCGCCGGTCTCGGCGGCTGCCTCGCGCTCGACATGGGTCTCGGCAAGACGCCGACCATGCTCGCCCACCTCCTGGCCACGGCCGGTGAGGGCCCCGCCCTTGTCATCGCCCCGCCCGCCGTCGTCGGCAACTGGGCATCGGAGGCCGCGAAGTTCACACCCAAGCTCCGGGTCGTCGTGCACCACGGCGCGTCCCGCGCCGTCAACGACGAGATCGCCTCGGAAGCCGCCACCGCCGACGTCGTGATCACGACCTACGGCACGGCGGTCCGCGACATCGCCGCCATCGAGAAGATCTCATGGGACCGCGTCGTGCTCGACGAGGCGCAGGCGATCAAGAACCCGGCCAACGACACGAGCCAGCAGCTCCGCCGCATCAACGCCCGTGTGCGCGTTGCCCTCACCGGCACCCCCATCGAGAACGGGCTCGGCGACCTGTGGGCCATCCTCGACTTCACCAACCCCGGTCTCGTCGGCCCCCGCCCGCAGTTCATCGCCCAGATGTCGGGCGGCGGCACCTCCGCCAAGGCACAGGGCGAGGACGCCCTCCGGGCGCTCAACGGCATCCTGGTGTTCCGCCGCACCAAGGCCGAGCCGGCCATCGCCGCCGAGCTCCCCGACCGCGTCGACACCCTCGACCACTGCTCGATGACCCCCGAGCAGATCGGCCTCTACCAGGCCGTCCTCGACCGGCTCATCACGCACTCGTCGGAGGACGCCGACCCTCGCAAGGGCGAGGTGCTCGCCGCCATCACGGCCCTCAAGCAGATCTGCAACCACCCGAGCGCCTACCAGCACGACGACCGCCCGCTCGCCGGTCGCTCCGGCAAGCTGGCCCGACTCGAGGAGATCGTGCACTCAGTCTTCGCCGCGGACGAGAAGGTCCTGATCTTCACCCACTTCGCAGAGTGGGGCGGCAAGATGGCCCAGCACTTGACCGCCCTGACCGGCGTCAAGGTCGAGTGCTACCACGGTGGTCTCAGCCGCGGCGCCCGCGACGACATGATCGCCAACTTCCAGGCCAAGGAGGGGGCCGGCGCGCTGGTGCTCTCGCTGAAGGCCGGCGGCACCGGCCTCAACCTGACCGCCGCCAGCCACGTCGTGCTCTACGACCGGTGGTGGAACCCCGCCGTCGAGGACCAGGCCCGTGACCGGGCTTGGCGGATCGGGCAGACCAAGACGGTCATCTGCCACCGTCTCGTGTGCCCCGGCACCGTCGACGAGAAGGTCGAGGAGGTCGTCATGGGCAAGCGCAAGATCGCCGACCTCGTCCTGCCCAAGTCGTCGTCGCTCGCCGACCTCGACGCCGATCAGCTGCGCATGGCGCTGGGCATCCGACCCGACGCCATCCTGACCGAGGAATCGGAGTTGGCCCACGACGAGGTCGACTCCGCCCCCGAAGCCGTAGGAGTCCCGGCATGAGCCGTTCCCGCCGTCCGTCCAAGCAGGCCAAGACCCGCGGCAAGGCCGCACCGGCGCGCGACTTCTGGGGAAGCGTCGACGCCGTCCCCGACCTCGTGGCGCCCATCCGTCCGGCCACCGAGGCGTCGGGGCTCGTGCGCTCGCTCGGGGCGCCGCCACTCGCCGGACATGAGGTCATCTCCGAGCACTACTTCCGTGCGGTCTACGACCGAGCTGCCGGCCTCGCCACTGCCATCGCAGCCGGCAATGGCCTCCTGGCCGGTTCCTCGGAGTAGACCGGAGCAGACCTCAGCGGCGGATCGTGAACGAGTCGCCGAACTGACCCTTGGTGGCGCGGAACTCGGCGGCAAGCGCTGACGGAGTCGCGGTGATCCGGAGGTAGCCGTCGGCGGGCGACCACGAGTTCCGGCCGTTGGCCACCACCACGTACGGCCAGTCGGGGTCGCCCATGGCGAGCGTGTTCTGCGACTGGCCGCCGACGCCGGAGATGACCTGCACCGCCCCGCGACCGGCGGTGTAGGTACCGCCGTAGCCGTCCCCGCCCACGCAGGCCGGGTTCGCCCAGGTCGAACTGAAGGTGGTGCATCCCGGTCCTGTTCGGAACTGCTGGGTGCGCTCGTAGATGTGGTCGTGGCCGGCGAGAAGGAGATCGGCTGATGTGAGCACGTCCATCAGGTCGGCGCGAATCTCACACGGCTTCTCGCCCACCGACACACACGGCTTGTGCAGGGCCACGACGATCCACCGACCTTGCGCCTTGCCCGCGGCGATGGTGTCGATGAGCCAGCGGCGCTCCTGGTTGATCGGGAAGTAGTCGTAGAACCGGCCACCGACACTGAGGCCGGGCGAGATCACCACGAGCCGCACGAGCGATCCGAAGTCCGCGTAGTAGTTGGTCGGGTAGGTCCCACCGCTGACCACGCGCTCTCGGAGACAAGCCGCGAAGTTGGTGATGTTGCCGCCGGTGCCCGTGTCGTCCTCGTGGTTGCCGGGCACGACCTCGACGTTGCGGTAGTTCAGGCGGGTGCGAACCATGTCGCACCACTTGGTTTCCACCCCGGCCTGGTAGGCGAGGTCGCCCAGCGCGATGAACGCGTCGGCCGGTTCGGCACCGGCCACGGAGAGCATCGCCTGCGCCGAGGTTCCCATGCCGATGTCACCGACGGCCTGCAACCGGACCACCGGCGTACCGGCCGGAAGCAGCGTCCTCGCCGACAACACGGTCGCCGACGATTCGTTGCCAGCGGCGTCGATCGCGCTCACCGAATAGGAGTACACCGATCCGGGAGCGAGCTGCTGGTCGAGGTAGGTCGTGCCCCAGCTCGTCTGCGCCATCACCAACGTGTTCGACCCCCGCCGGACGCGGTAGGCGACGATGCCACTGGGATCCGACGGTGCACTCCACGAGAGCCGGATCGCCGAGCCCGTCACCTCGGCCACCGACCCGGTCGGTGCGGCCGGTGCGGTGACGTCGGTCGTCGCGCCGAACCCTGTCAGCTCGAGATCGAGGTACGCGTCGTCATTGGGCGTCGCCTGGTGCACTTCGACGGAGATCCGATTGGTGCCGTCCTTGAGCCATTCCCGCGGCAACCAGATCGTCTCCTCCTGGTACGTCGTCGCCGTCGTCGCGGCCCACGAGCGCGTGGTGTGGGTGGGCTCGCCGAACGGCATGTTGGCCTTGGCGACGGGGCGCCCGTTCAGGTACACCAACACTCCGTCGTCACGACGGAGTCGCAGACGCACCAGCCGGACGTCGGCCAGCGACGCACTGAAGGTTCGGGTCAAGTACTGGGTCACCGCGGTCGTTGCGAGCTGCGTCGCCACACCGGGGGAGGTGCCGACTGGAAGAGCGCCGTTGCGCCACGGCGACGCATCGAACGACGTCATGCGCCAACCGACACCCGGGTCGGTACCCGTATCGCCGATGTCCCAACCCGTCGAGCCGAAGGCGAGGAAGGTGCGGACCATCGCCGCGTCGACGGGTGGACGCGCCGCGGGAACGAGCACCGCGGCCACGACCGTCAGGATCATGGCGGCGATGGCCGCCAGCCGCCGATGACGCCACGGCGCCCGCTCACCCGTCCCAATCCGCACCCGGCGAGCGTAGGAAGACCGCGATCGGGTGGGAACGGGCGGAAGTACCTATTTTCTCTGGGCCCAGCGGCCCGGGTACCCGGCGTTGACCCACCGCTTCCGTCCCGCGATTGCGTGCAGTCTGCACGCATTCGCGGGACAGAACAGGCTGGGTCAGGCCGAGCGCATCGTGCCCACACCGGGCACGAGCGGCAGGTCGAGCGGCGACAGCATGCCGGGCGTGGCCGCCATCACCGCCGGGATGGCGTTGACGGCGCGCATGCCCGTGGACAGGCAGCCGCCAGCGTTGGCGTCGCCGGTGAACTCGTCGCGGAAGAGGGTCTCTTGTGTGATGTTCGGGCTGCCCTTGATGATCACCCGGTAACAGTCGTTCTCGGCCGACGTGGCGCGGGGCCAGTCGGGCGCAGCGTCATTCGTGACGCGGTTGCAGTGCTCCACGATGATGCGGGGTTCGCCGTTGACCCACCCACGGATCTCGAAGCGGACCGCCGCGACGGTGCCGGCCTTGATGACACCGAACGGGTACGGGATGTCCTCGGTGGCGAACCACTTCTCCCACACGGTGTCGATCTGCTCGAGCTCGACCTCGATGGCGTCCGCGATCATCGGGATGGTGCGGCCCCAGGAGTACACGAGGATGTCGGAGTTCTCGAGGAGGGCGGTGTGCTCCGGACCCTCCCCGAACCCCATCGGGGCGTAGTCACCCGAGTAGGTGGCGTAGTCGAGGATCTCCTGGATGCGTACCGAGTCGACGCGACCCGACAGGCCCATGAGCGTCATCGGGAACAGGTCGTTGGCGAAGCCGGGATCGATGCCGGTGGTGAAGCAGCTCTTGCCGGTCTCCTCGCAGACGGCAACGACGGAGTCGATCTCGCCGGGGCCGCACACCGGCGGGTACACCCAGGGCGTCATGGCGGTCGACACCCAGTGCTTGCCGGCACGCATCGATGCGATCGCGCTCTTGAAGTTGGCGCCGGGGTGGGCCGCCGTCGGGCCGAAGTGGGCGACCGCGACCGCGTCACGCGACAGCACCTCGTCGATGTCGGTGCTGCACGCGAGGCCGATCGGGTCACGGCCGATGAGGGTGCCGACGTCGACGCCGTCCTTCTCGGGGTTGTTCACGATCACACCCACCAGCTCGAACAGCGGGTGCCCGATCAGGTCGCGCAGCACCATCTTTCCGACGTACCCGGTGCCCCAGACGATGATCTTGAGCCGCTCCGACTTGGTGAATGCCACGACGTTCCCCCTTCAGACGGCGCCCCGCGTGGACGACCGTGGGTGATCGTAGGGGGCACTCCGGCAGGCGTCGAAGGTGCACGCGGCGAGATGTATTGATACACCGCACGCATCGACAGCCTTCGGCCACCTCCGCTCGGGCTCACACTCCGTTCGGGAGCGGGATGCTGCCCGAGGCGGTGAGCGCCGCTCGCAACTCGTCCCCCTCGGCGACCGAGACGTCGCGGACGATCACGCTGCTCGCTCGACCGGGCGGTGCGACATCGACGACGACAGTGACCAGACCGAGCCGGCGCTGCAACGGACCCGACACGACGTCGATCGCCTGCGTCTTCTCGGCGAAGAGGAGGAGCGTCGTGCGACGCAGGAGACCGTGGCGGATGAGCAGGTCCTGGGGCGTCACGACCCAACCTTCGACCGCGATCCGACGCCCGCCTCGCCACACTCCGACACCCAGCCCGACGAGCGAGGCGACGAGCAGCACGACGGCCGCGACCAGCGGCTCGCGGAACGCCAGCGCCACGATCGCACCGACGACGCCGACGGCCGAGCCGGCACCGCTGCACCGCACACGGCTCGCCGTGGCGGCCGCCGAGGGCTTCCGGCGCAGCCAGGCCGGACCGACGACCTGACGGTGGGCGACGGTCGCTGCCATCGTGCCCCAGGTGTCGGCCGGCACGTTGAGGGCCAGCTCCTCGCGGACGGCGCCCTCCTTGCGGTCGAGCGTCACGTCGGCCGAGGCGTACCGCACCGTCTCGGAGCCACGGAGTCGTTGCAACCACAATTGGTGCGCGAACACGAGCTGGACCCGCTCCCGCTGCGTCGACGTTCGGCGCACCGTCGTCAGGCCCTCGGACGTGAACAGCGACGTCGCGTCGATGCTGACCGTGAGGTTGGTGCGGTCGAGCAACGGCTTCACCATGCCGAACAGCACGAACGGCAGGGTCGGGACCAACGGCAGGACCGCTTTCCAGTCGAGGAGGAACGCGGCGGCGACGGCCGCGACGAACACCGGCACGACGGGCCACAACCGGTACGCAGCCCACGCGACGAGCTCGGGGGTCTCGACTCGATGGAGCGGCGTCGCATCGGCGGCCCGACCGACCGGCGGCACGCCCACCGTGGGCGCGGTGCTGTAGCCCTGCGCGGCGGCGGCATGGCGCTCCACGGAGATCAGGTGCTGGAGATGGGCGCCGAGCCGTTCGGCCACCTGGTGATCGAGATACTGGAGTTTGATCTCCCCCGCCCCACCGGCGGAGCTCACGTTCAGCGCGGCCAGCCCGACGATGCGGGTCAGCAACGGGCGCGTCACCTCGACGTCCTGGATGCGGTCGAGGCCGATGTCGGTCGCCTTGTGCACGACGAGGCCGACCTTCCAACGCAACGCGCCGTCGACGATCGCGTACCGACCGGTGAGGTAGCGGACGACCACCCCGACCACGCCCAACAGCGGCACGATCAGTCCCTCGATCGCCGCTCCGATGCGGTCACCGCGGCTCGCAGCGCCCATCGTCACGAGCACGTACCAGCCGCCGAACACAACGACCGGCAGCGCATAGATCAGCGGCGTCCGCGGGTCGACGCGACGCCATTCGCCGAACTCGCGCTCGACGGGCGAGGGGGCAGGGTTCGTCGCGATCAACGCGCCGCCGGGAGGAGATTGGTGCGCAGGCGATCGCCCACCTCGACGGTGAGGTCAGGCACCGTGATGTTGGGCGTGTTCGCGCCGGCCGAATGGACGGTGATCGATGCCAGGCCGAACGCCCGCGACACCGGGCCGGCTTCCTTCGTCACGTTCTGGACCCGGGCCCGCGGCAGGACCTGGTGTCGTTGGACGACAACGCCGTGCCGGAGCTCGACCGTGCCGTCGGTGAGCTTCCAGCCGTACGCCCGGAACACCAGACCCGAGAACACCCACCACCCCAACAGCACGAGGACGGCAACGGCAGCCAGCACCACGCCGTAGGTCGTGGCGCCCGCGACGTCGCCGAGGAACGCGGCGACGGCCCCGACCAGGAGCACCACGATCACGAATCCGGCCGGGGCGAGGAGTCGGAGCCGGATGACGGTCAGGGCCTTGGGAGGCAGAGGTTCGAAGTCGTTCACCACGCCAGGCTACGGTGACGGCCAATTCGGGCGGCACCACCAACCGCCACTCACCAATCGGGGGAAACAATCCATGGCGAACGACAGCACGTCGGGGCTCCTGGCCGGGAAGACCATCGTCGTCACCGGCGTCGGCACCGGTCTCGGCAAGGAAGTTGCCACGGCCATCTTCAACGACGGGGCCAACCTCGTGATCGGTGCCCGCACCGAGTCGCAGCTGCAGGCCGTGGCCGAAGAGCTCGACCCGACCGGCGAACGCGTCGCCTACGTGCCGACCGACATCGCCGACGAGGCGGCGTGCGAGGCCATCGTCGCCCACGCCACGGAGAAGTTCGGCCGGCTCGACGGCATCGCCCAGATCGCCGCCTACGAAGGCGCGATGGGCAACCTCTCGGCGTCGAGCATGAACCGCATCCGCAAGTCGATGGACATCAACCTCATCGGTTCGCTCCAGATGGTGAAGGCCGCGGCCCCGGCACTCAAGGAAGCCGGCGGCGGTTCGGTCGTGCTCATCGGGTCCCAGTCGATGTACCTCCCACTCATCGAGCAGATCGGCTACGCCGCTTCCAAGGGCGCACTGCTCACGGCGATGTTCCACCTGGCCAAGGAGTTCGGCCCCGACAAGATCCGCGTCAACACGGTGGTGCCCAGCTGGATGTGGGGTCCGCCCGTGCAGATGTACGTCGACTGGCAGGCGTCGGAGCGTGGTATCAGCGGTGACGAGGTGAAGGCCGAGATCGAAGCCGGTATCCCGCTCGGCGAGATCGTCGCCGACGAGGACGTCGCCGACGCCGTCACGTTCTTCCTGTCCGACCGCGCCCGCATGATCACGGGCCAGTCGCTCATGGTCAACGGCGGAGAGCTGATGCGCTAGCAGCGCCGGGGTTTTGTAGTGCGAGGAGCGACGCTGGCGTCGCTCCTCGCAGCACAAAACCCCTACGGCTTGGGTGGGTTCGGGTCGAAGGGACCGCGGCCCATCTGCTCACGGATGGGGGTGACCGGCGGGTTCACGAGGGCGCGACGCTGCCAGTTGGCACCGTCGACGACCAGGGTGTGCCCGCTGATGAACCGCCCGTAGGGCGAGGCGAGGAACGTCGCCGCCCACCCCAACTCCTGACGCTCGCCGGTCCGGAGCGCCGGCTGGCAGACGTCCTTGTCGGAGGTGCCGGCGAGGTTGCCCTTGATGTCGGCCGTCATGTCCTCGTGGGGGAACAGGCCGGGCACCAGGCAGTTGACCTGGATGCCGAACGGACCCCATTCCACGGCGAGGGTCTCCGAGAGGTTCTTCACCCCGGCCTTCGCCGCCGACGAATGGGCGAACCCGGGACCGCCGGTCCACGCGTAGGACGCTCCGATGTTCACGATCGACGCAGAGGTACCCGCCTCGATGTGACGTCGCCCGAACTCACGGCAGCAGAAGAACGTGCCGTTGAGGGTGATGTCGACGACGGTCCGCCACGCGTTGGGCGACATGTCCTCGGCCGGCACCGGGAAGTTGGCGGCCGCGTTGTTGATCAACACGCCGGGACGGCCGAAGCGCTCCTCGGCGGCGTCGAACGCTGCGGCGATGGAATCGGGTTCGCGAATGTCGCACGCAACGGTCAGCACCTCGCCGCCGAGCGACGAGATGGCGTCGTTGCCGGCCTCGAGGTGCTCGGGCTTGCGGGACGCGATGACGAGGTTCGCGCCGAGCCGGGCGAACTCCGACGCGATCGCCTTGCCGAGACCGGTGCCGCCACCGGTGACGAACACGGTCTCGCCGTCGAACGCGCCCGGGTGCAGTGCCGTAGCCCCGGGAGCGGGCGGGCGGGGAATGCCCCGGTAGTTCTGCTCGGCCATCGGGCTCAGCTCCCCCGGTAGTTCGGCTCGCGTCCCTCGGCCTTGGCGGCCCGGAACTCGGCGAAGTCGTCGCTCCGGTTGAGGAACGTCTGGTAGATCAGCTCGTCGTCCATCGACGTCCGCACGGCGGGACGCCCGAGGTGGCTGATGACCCGGCGGGCCAGCTTCACGGCCACGGCGGGCGACGACGCGATCCGCGCCGCCATCTCGTTGGCCGTGTCCACCAGGACGTCGGGATCGACGACCCGCGACACGATGCCGTGGTACAGCGCCTCCTCGGCCACGAGGCGCCGACCGGTGAGCACCATGTCGCTCACGAGGCCGGGCCCGCACATCTGCTGCAGCACCGCGACCCCACCGGTGTCGGGGATCACCCCGTGGCCGACCTCGGGCAGCATGAACTTCGCATCCGTCGAACAGATGCGGATGTCGCACAGGAGGGCCCGCTGGAACGAACCACCCAACGCCCACCCCTGGATGGCGACGATGATCGGCGCCTCGATGTCCCAGATCTGCTGGATGCCGGCGTGGCCGCGAGTCATCAACTCGTGGTGGGTCAGCTCGGTCTTGTTGGTGCCGATCGATCCGACGTCACGGCCCGACGACCATGACGGGCCGACGCCGCGCCAGATCACCGCTCGAACGTCCTTGCGCGCCTTCAGTTCGGCGAGGGCCGCGAACAGCTGAGCGTCCATCTCGTCGTCGAACGCGTTGTGCTTGGTCGGATTGTCGTTGATCAGCGTGGCGATGGCGCCGTCGATCTCGAGGTGTACGGATCCGGTCACGGAGTCCCCCTGTGGCGTGCCGCGCCCGACGAAGGGCGGGAGCTGAACTGTACCGAACCCGCTCCGACCCCCGACCGCTCACCTTTCGCGGGAAGTTGTCGTCACCCCCTGGGGA
This sequence comes from uncultured Acidimicrobiaceae bacterium, assembly GCA_937868025.1. The sequence goes on along the minus strand of CALMLJ010000576.1, from coordinate 28,555 downwards.
CAGCTACCCGCAAAACCGGAGGGGCGGGAGGGACTGGGGGGGCGGGCCGTCGTCAGGTGCGGAGGGCGGAGTACACGACGAACTTGGAGTTCGAGGCGACGACGCGGCAGTTGCCGAAGATCCGCTTGAGCTTCGCGTGGTAGGCGAGGTGGCGGTTGCCGACGACTCGAAGCTCGCCACCGATCGCGAGGGCACCGTGGGCCTCGGTGAACATCTGCCAGGCAATCGCATCGCCGACGGCGTGGTCGTCGTGGAACGGCGGGTTGTTGACCACGAGGTCGATGCTGCCCCGCTCGATCGGGTCGCCGCTCTGCAGATGGAACAGTGTGTCGCCGACGGCGAACCGGGCACAGGTGGCGGCACGATCCTCGCCGAGGTTCTCGGCGTAGGTCGCGGCCGCCGACGCCACCGCCATGAACGACTCGTCGACGAACGTCACGTGGGCCTCGGGTGCCGTCGCGGCGATCGCCAGGCCGACGACGCCGTTGCCACACCCGAGATCGACGACGTGGGCCGGGCCCTCGACCGCCGGGAGGTGGTCGAGGAGGAATCGGGTGCCGATGTCGAGCTTCTCGCGGGAGAAGACGTTGGCGTGGTTGACGAGCACGAGCCCGCCCCCGCCGGTCGGGATGCGCGCCGGCCACGGGCTCGTCGCCGGTTGCCGGTCGGCCGCGGGCGAGCACTCGACGAGGCGCGCCTTCTTGCGGGCGAGCGACGTGGTCGTCGGACCGAGGATCCGCTCGAACAGCTGCAGCGTGGACGTGTGGATGTGCTTCGACATCGCGGCGGCCACGACCACCGCCCCCGGCGACAGGTGGGGGGAAATCCGGCACAGCTGGTCCTCGAGGAGCGCGGAGCTCTTCGGGATCTTCATGAGCACGAGGTCGACGGGCGGGGCGTCGGGCGCGTCGAGTCCGAACGGGCCCATCAAGGTCACCGCCGCCGGATCGAACCCGTTTCGGCGCAGATTCTCCTCGGTGCCGACGTGGTCGAGGTAGGAGTCCGACATCACCCGCACATCGGTGGCACCGCCGGCGACGAGACCGACCGCCAGCGCGCCCGGGCCGCCGTTCACCACGAGCACTGCGGGCTCTGCGGGCTGATCGCCGTGGGGACGGGAATCAGCGACGTGTTGGAGCAGGTACTCGTCGGCCGCGTCCCAGGCGCGCAGCCGGTCGTTCTTCCGCACCGGGAATCGGGCGAGCTCGAACTCGCCCTGGGGAACGACGAGGGTCTCCATCCCGCACGACGCTACCGGACCCGGCCGCCCGAACGAGCTGGTCGGTTCAGTCCTTCTCGTCGCGGGCGTTGCGCGACTGGTGCCACTCCTCCGCCGTTCCCGTCGCCACGAACCACGGAACGGTCACGGCGAGGCCGACGAGCACGTCGCGCACCACATCGGGCGACACCGAGAAGAACGGGCACTGCGGATCGGTCAGGTTCACGCGGCGGTCGTCGAGCGCCGACCGCACACCGGCCAGCAACTCGGCGGCGTCGGGACTGGGCACGAGCGCGTGCAGGTCGGAGCGGAACGGGAGCCGGCCGGCGTCGACGTGGTCGACCACCTCGGCCGGTTGGTCGAGCTCGGTCACCCCGATGCGCACCACGTCGGGCCCGAACGCGCCCCGGTTGGACACCACGTACAGATTCCCGGCGGCACCGTCGGGCAAGCGATCGGCGTCGAGCGCCCGGCGCCGGGCCTCGTCACGGAGCGCCAGCTCATCGGCTGCCAACGACAGCTCCTCGACCCGCAATCGGTGCAGCTCGTCGGAGATCTCGATCTCCATCGACGCCCCGAGCCGATGCACCGTCGCCAGGGTCACGGCAAGGCGGTCGACCGCCGCGTCGAGCTCGTAGGGCCGCAGCGTCGCGACCAGCAGATCGGCCTCGGCGTTGTAGGTGCGCAACAACAGCTGCGCGAGCTCTCCCACGATCTTGAGCCCTTCGGCCTTCGACCCGTTGACCGTCCAGTCGTCGGTGGCCGACACCGCGTCGCCCGCCTTCACCAACTCCTCGATCGCTGCCTGTGTCGTCTCGAGACGCGAGCGGAGCGCCACGCTGTCCTCCGCCGGATGGCGCGGCCGGTAGATCCCGACGTCCTGGAGCACGGCCTCACGCCGGACCCGGACCAGTGCGACCTCCTGCTCACGGCGGGCAAGCGTCGCCGCCCGGACCTCGGCGAGCACTTCGGTGCGGTGGGCGACGAGGGAGTCGATGTCGGCTCGCAGCGCCCGCCGCTCCGGGAACCCGAGTCGGTCGAGGTAGTCACGAAGCTCGCGCACCTCCGCCGCCAGCGCCGACTTCGAGCCCGACTTGCCCTTCGGCGGAGGAGGCGGATCCTCGATCTCGACCATCAGCTCGGGCTCGGGCTCGGGTGCCGGTGCCGGTGCCGGTGCCGGTGCCGGCTCGAAGGTCGGCGGGACCCCGGCTCGACTCCGCTGCAAGGCCGCGACGACCTCGTCCACGAACGACTCGGGCAGGCGGGCGTGGACCACGTTGCCGGCGGCGAGCGCGAACTCGAGGATCGCCAGACCGTCGGGATCGTCGCCGAGGTGGTCGACGCCGACCACATCGGCCAACCCGATCGACATCAGCTCCGGTGGTCCCGACAGCTCCAGCCCGGCCGATGGTTCCGCCGCACCCGCCCCGCGGGGCGCGACGCGCCGAATGTCGATCGACGCCGCGGACAGCCACAACTCCGACGCCGTCCACGGCTCGCCGGCGATCAGGCTGGTCCAGCCCGGCACCGTCTCGATGTCTTGACCCGCTTGCAACACCTGTCCGCCCGGCTCGTAGATCCCAGGCCTCATTCTACCGGCGTGGTCGTTGAACCTTGAATCGGTCGGACCCGCGTCAGATACGTCGAACGGCCGATCAGGTTGGCCGCGACCGGCGACGTCAACAGCTGCAGGAACGCGGCCAAGAGGAGCGACGACCAGTCGTTCGCCCGCTCCATCACCAGGGCGGCACCCCCGAGAACGAGCACGACCCCCAACGTCGACGCCTTGGTGAGGAAATGCATCTGGGCGAACACGTCGTCGAACCGCACGATGCCGAGCGCCGAGAACAAGATGAGCACGGCGCCGCCCAACGCGAGCAGTTGCCCGATCACCGCGCCTCCCCCGATCGCTGATCGACCTCGTCGGTGCGCTCGATGAAGCGAGCAGCCGCGGCCGTCGCGACGAACCCAACGAGCGTGATGACCACGAGCACCGGGAGGAACGCCCCCTGCCCGGTCGACATCGCGTGGACAGCGACGGCGCTGATGCCCACCACGATCAGCCCGTCGAGCGCGATGACGCGCTCGGACAGCCCCGGCCCTCGGACCAGGCGAACGAGGTACGCCGCCGCGGCCGCGGCCAACACGAGCATGGTCACGACGGTCATCGCGCCAGCTCCAGCTCTCGGATCGCGTCGTTCGTCCCGAACGCGAGCACACAGCGTTCCTCGAGCGCGTGGACCGAACGGATGGCCGCTTCGGGATCGTCGAGGTCGCCGAACATGAGCACGTGCACGACGAGGGTCGGCGGTGTCCCGGGAGCCAACTCGTCGGCGTCGACCACAATCGTGCCGGGACTCAGTGAAGCGAGGTTGGTGACCATGGTGAGGAGCGACGGGACCGAGGTTCGCATCGGGATCTCGACCACCCGGGTGCAGATGGAGTTCCGGCGGCGCAGCAACTCACGGGTCAGCAACGCATTCGACACGACGAGCTGACGAACGAAGTACGCGAACAGCCGGGCCACGGCGAACGGGTGCACCACGACGCGCGGGAACGAGGCCCGCGAACTGGGAAACACGACATACAGGGCCACGACGACGAGCGTCCCGCCGATGACCGGACCGACACCGACGTCGCCCCACAGGAACATCCAGCCGATGACGATGCACACCCCGAGCGTGAGCCGGCTCACCGGGCCAGCCCCTCAGGTTGCCGGACCGCTTCGAGATACTCGTGCGGATCGAGAAGACCGGTCGCGGCGCGAACCCCGAGATCGTGCAGTGGACCGGCCGACACGGCGATGACGAGGCTCACGACCGCCAGCACCAGCGTGGGCGCGACCATCAGCGGCGGTGCGGTCCCCAGTGACACAGCGGGCTCCGACGGCTTCTCGCCCCAGAACACCGCCGACCAGATCTTCATCATCGAGAACAGGGTGAGCAGGCTGACGACGAGGGCGACGCCGACGATCACGCCGTGGGACGCGGAGACACCGGCCTGCAGGAGACCGAGTTTCGCGACGAACCCCGAGAAGGGCGGCACGCCGGCGAGGCTCAGGGCGGGCACCAGGAAGAGCACTGCGACCACGGGAGCGCCGGTGACCAGCCCACCGACGCGGCTCAGTCGGCTGGACCCGCCCACGTGCTCGATGAGTCCGCCGGTCAGGAACAGGGTTGTCATCACCACGATGTGGTGGACGATGTAGAAGACGGCGCCGCCGAGACCGGCGACGGTGAAGAAGCCGAGGCCCATCACCATGAACCCCACGTGGCTGACGATGTGGAACGACAGGATCCGCTTCACGTCGTCCTGCGCGATCGCGCCCAACACGCCGACCACCATCGTCGCTCCCGCCAACACCAGGATCAGCGTCGAGGGCCGCGATTCGGGAGGGAACAGGAGTGTCTGGGTGCGGATGATCGCGTAGACCCCAACCTTCGTGAGGAGGCCGGCGAATACCGCCGTCACCGCGGACGGCGCCGTCGGGTAGCTGTCGGGCAACCAGAAGAACAACGGAAACAGACCCGCCTTGATGCCGAACACGACGAGCAGCAACACCGAGAAGGCGGTGCGCAGACCTGGCGAGAGCTGCTCCATGCGCTGTGACAGGTCGGCGAGGTTGACGGTGCCCGTCGCCGAGTAGACGAGCGCGAGCGCCGTCACGAACAGGGTCGACGCGATCAGACTGATCACCACGTAGGTCATGCCGGCGCGCACCTGGTCGCGTCGGGCCCCGAGGGTGATCAGCACGTAGCTCGCGGCCAACATCATCTCGAACGAGACGAAGAGGTTGAACAGGTCACCGGTGAGGAAGGCCCCGGCGACCCCGGCGGACAGCACGAGGTAGACCGACTGGAACCCGACGTGGTTGCGTTCGGCGCCCGGCTGGCCGATCGCGTACACGAGGACCGCCAACAGCATCACCGACGCCACGGCCAACATGAGGGCCGACAGACGGTCGGCGACGAGCGTGATGCCCATCGGCGCGGCCCAGCCACCGGCCTGCACCGCGATCGGGCCATCACGGTCGACGACCACGAGCAGGCCGATCGACACGGCCGCCATCGCCGACAGCACGGTCAACGACACGATCCGCTGCAGTACCCGACTGCGCCCGACGATCATCGAACACCCTGAACCGATGAGCGGCAGCAGGATGGGGAGCGTGAGGAGCGCTGTCATCGGCGCCGCCTCCGGTTCGTCGCCCGGTGCCCACTGGCGGGATCGATCACGTCGGCGAGAGCGGCGTCGGCATCGGTGACCTCCCGGTCGATGAAACCGCCACCGGCGATCACCCGGTCGGAGACGTCGTCCTCGACCTCGTCGTCGTCGGTGAGCAGCCAGCTGCGGTACGCCAGCGCCAAGAGGAGTGCGGTCACGCCGAACGTGATGACGATCGCCGTCAGCACCATCGCCTGCGGGAGCGGGTCGCTGAAGTCCGAGGCCGGCGCCGACCCCACGAGCGGCGGATCGCCGCGTCGGCCCGACACGAGAAACAGCACGTTGGCGCCGTGTCCCATGAGGCCGATCCCGATGATGATCCGACTGAGCCGTCGCTGCAGCACCAGGTACGTGCCGATGGCGAAGAGGAGGGCGGCCGCTGCGGCCAACGCCACGGTCATGTCGCTTCCCCCTTGGCGACCTGGGCCGCGGCCGGGGCGGGGGCGAAGCGCTCGCCGAAGGCCTCCACGACCATGAGCACCAGCCCGATCACCACCAGGTAGACACCGAAGTCGAACACGATCGCCGACGACAGTTTCATCTTCCCGATGCCCGGCAGATCGGCGTTCACGTACCCGTTGTCGAGCACCGGGTTGCCGAACAGGACCGGGACCAACGCACATGCCGCCGAGGCCACGACGCCCGAACCGAGAATCGTCCACGGCTTGACCGGGCTGACCCGCCGGACCTCATCGATGCCGCCGGCCACGTACCGGAGCGCGACGGCAGCCCCGGCGACGAGACCGCCGACGAATCCGCCACCGGGTTGGTTGTGACCGGCGAACAACAGGTAGATCGAGGCGGCGAGCATCACGTAGAAGATCACCGACACCGACTGGTCGAGGTGGAACACCCTCCGCACCTCGGCCGGCGACTCGGTCGCGGGAGCGCCGGGGCGCCGGCCGGCACGGGCGAGCGCCACCGCGCCGACCGCTGCGGCGGCCAGCACCGTGATCTCCCCCAGGGTGTCGAACCCCCGGAAGTCGACGAGGATCACGTTGACGACGTTGCGCCCCCCGCCGTCGGGAAGCGCACGCGACGTCATCTCCTCCGAGACCGGTGGGCCGACCCGCTCGCTGGCCGCGACGAGCGCGAACACGAACACCATCAGGCCGACCGATGCGGCAATGGCGACGCGGGCGGGACGCCCGGCGATCGCGCCGACGCGCTCGAACCGGTCGGGCAGGCGTCGCAGCACGAGGACGAAGAGCACCGTGGTCAGGGTCTCGATCGCCACCTGTGTGAGGGCAAGGTCGGGCGCCCCCTGGAGGACGAACAGGCCCGCCATCGAGTAGCCGGCCAGGCCGAGGAACAAGGCCGCGGCGAAACGTCGGCGCGCCGACGCCGCGCCGAGCGCAGCCCCCAGCACGAGCGCGACGAGGGCCGCCTGACCCGGGCCGTCGATCCACGGCGGGAGGTCGGGCGCGGGGGCACCTCGCACCAACGCCACGACGGGGAACGCTGCTGCCGTGAGCAGCACCACCCCCGCGTACACGGGGAGCGACCCGTTCTGCACGGTGCCCGTGACCAGGTCGGCGAGGCGGTTCATCGACCGCAGGACCGAGCGGTACACGACCGTTCCGCTCGGGAGCGCGCTCCCCCGGCCGAGGATTCGCGCGACGGGAACCGACCCACGGTGCAACGCGGCGCCGAGCGCGTACGTGATGACCGTCAACAGCAGTGCGGCACCGACGCCGTGCCAGATCGCCAGGTGCACCCCGGTCGTCCCCTCGCCCGGCCGGAGCGAGCCGGCGGCCCGACCGGCGAGGCCGTCGAGCAGGGCGGGCGCCAGCCCGAACACGACGGTCAGCGCTGTGACCACGACCACGGGAGCGAGGAACGGGGCCGACGGGCCGGTCGACGCCGCCGCCTCGTGAACTCCCCGGCGTCGGGGCGCCACGAACGCACCCCAGACGAACCGGGCGCTGTACGCGAGGGTGAGCACCGAGCCCAGCACCACGCCCACGAGCGTGACCCGACCGCCGAAGGTCTCGTCGTGGAGCAACGACTCGTACGCGGCCTCCTTGGCGATGAAACCGAGGACGAGCGGGAGCCCCGCCATCGACGCGGCGGACGCGACCATGACCGCCCGCGCTGTCCTCCAGCCCGGGCCCAACGCTGGCAGCTGGGACACGTCGCGGGTGCCGAGCTGGTGGTCGAGCACCCCCACCCCCATGAACAGGCCGGCCTTGAACAGGCCGTGGGCGACCAGCAGGACACACCCTGCTTCGACGGTTCCGGGTGTGCCGGCGCCGAAGAGCACGAACATGAACCCCAGCTGGCTCACGGTGCCGAACGCAAGGAGGAGCTTGAGGTCGGTCTGACGCATCGCCCGGAGCCCACCGGCCAGCATCGTGACGAGCCCGATGGTGACCACCGTCGGGCGCCAGCCGGGAGCGGAGGCGAACGGCAGCGCCAGGCGGGCCACCAGGTACACCCCGGCCTTCACCATCGTCGCCGAGTGCAGGTACGCGCTCACCGGTGTCGGCGCGACCATCGCTCCCGGCAACCACGAGTGGAACGGGTACTGCGCCGACTTGGTGACTGCGCCGAGCAGCACCAGCATCAGCCCGACGGTGACGGCCGTGCCCGTCGGCGGCGAGGCGAGGATCGAGCTCAGCCGGTAGGTGCCCGCCTCGTTGCCGATCACGATGAATCCACCGAGCATCGCGAGGCCGCCGAGCCCGGTCGTCAGGATCGCCTGCAGCGCGGCGGCGCGGGCGGCCTGACTCGTGTGGTCGTTGCCGATCAGCAGGAACGACGTGACGGCGGTGAGCTCCCAGAACGTCGCGAGGACGAGAAGGTTGTCGGCGAGTACCAGCCCGAGCATCGAACCGCTGAAGCACAGCATGAGGCCGGTCAATCGTCCGAGGCCCTCCCGCCGCTGGGGGAAGTACCCGTAGCCGTACACCAGCACGACCACGCCCAAGCCCGACACGAGGCACACCATGAGCGCGGCGAACCCGTCGAGCCGTAGATCGACCGAGAGCCCGAGCCCGGGGGCCCACGACGTCGACTCCGCCACGACCCGACCCGACCCGAGGTCGCCGATTCGTGTCACCAACCAGACGACGACCGCCGCCGGAGCGAGGGCACCGACGAGCAGAGCCCGCCGATCGACGCGACTCCCCAGAGCGACGAGGGCGAGTCCCACCACGAAGTGGAGGCTCACCAGGAGCGTCATCGAGGCGGCTCCTCCCGATCGTCGACCCGGCCCATCGCCGGCGGCCAGACGTCACCGAACCGCACTGTCGACCGACCCATCGGGGCAGGCTAGAGGCCGAACGCGTCAAACCGAGGTCGGTAACGTCGACGCCGATGACCACCACGACCCCCTCCCCCGACGCCACGACCGCCTACACCGACGGCGCCTGCATCGGGAACCCCGGCCCGGGCGGATGGGCATGGGCCGTGCCGGGCGGGGCGTTCGCGAGCGGTTCCGCTGCTGCCACCACGAACCAGCGGATGGAGGTGCAGGCAGCGCTCGAGGCGATCCGCGCCATCGAGGGACCCCTCCGCATCGTCAGCGATTCCAAGTACGTCGTCGACTGCTTCAACCAGCGCTGGTACGACGGCTGGGAGCGGCGCGACTGGAAGAACGCGAAGAAGGAACCGGTCAAGAACCAGGACCTGTGGAAGCCACTGATCGGCCTGTATCTCGCCCGACGCGACGAGATCACGTTCGAGTGGGTCAAGGGCCACAGCGGCGACGAGATGAACGACGTGGTCGACCGCCTCGCCGTCGAGGCGGCCCGGACCCAGGGCGCCCGGTCGGGCGGCGAACCGCCCACGGACCTGGGCGAGGCCGACGTTGTCGACACGGGCCCGGCGCCCTCGACAGCATCATCGGGCATCGCCGGTTGGAAGGTCGCGGCCTTCGGTCACCGCCCTCCGCAGCTCGGCGGCTACGACGTCGACAACCCGACGGCAGCCGACGTCCGGAGTCGCCTCCGCGACGTGCTGCGGGCATGGCGCCAGATCCATCCCGATCTCGTGGTGCTCACCGGACTGGGCCTGGGCGCTGAGCAGATCGCCGCCCAGGCGTGCGTCGACGAGGCAATCCCGTTCGTGGCCGTGCTGCCCTATCCCGACCCCGACAAGGTCTGGCCCGATTCGAGCCGGCGCCGTTATCGCACGCTGCTCGACGTTGCGCGGTCCACCATCACCCTCGGCCGCAGCGCACCTTCGACCCGGCAGGCCGCCGGCAAGGCCGCGGGCGACCGTGACCGATGGATGGTCGGTACGGCCGACGCCGCCGTCGTGGTGTGGGACGGCAACGACCGTGGACTCGCCGACCTCGTCGCCTCCCTCGAGCGGAAGGACGTCGACGTCTTCCCGATCACTCCTCGGGATCAGGGGTGAGGTACTTGCCGATCACCGGCACCCGGTCCTTCTTGGTGCGCCACGTGTAATGCATCGCCGCCGGGAACGACGAAACCACCTCGGACGCGGCGGCCAGCCACGGGCGCAACGAGTGTGGGGTTCGCGTGGTGAGGTCGATCATGGTCGGATGCACCGCACGGAGCGGCATGCGGGGACCTCGAACCTCGTCGGGGACGAACCCGGGTTTCGCGAAGATCGCGCCGTTCTGCTGATAGCAGAACACCAGATCGGCGTCCCAGAACTCGGGCCGGATGCAATCGATGAACTCGTAGCCCTCGCTCTCGAAGAGCGGGATCCAATAGTCGAGGTACTGCTCGTTGATGTGGTTCGTACCGCCCTGGGCCGGTTGCGCGGCCGAGAAGAACACAACGGGAGCGAGGGCGCACAGGTCGGCCACGAACGACGCCGCGCGGGCCGCCGGGAGGTGCTCCGCGACCTCGAGCGACATCGCCAGGTCGAACGTCTCGTCGGAGCGAACGCGCTGGGAGAGATCGGCGGGAGTGAAGTCGTCGCGGTCGATGCGGAGCCAGTCCTGATCCACGTACGCGCCGTCGAAACCCCGGACCCGAGCTCCGGCCGCAGCGGCCACCGACAGCCAGGTCCCGAGGCCACACCCGACGTCGACCACCGAGGTGGCGCCGGTGAGTTTCAGCACGTACGGCAGGATCTCCTCGGCAGCCCGCAGCGATGAGTACTGCTGCCGTTGGTAGAACAACTCGTTGTACTTCGTCCCCATGGCGACTCCCTCGGCTCGTGGGCCGAACGATAGCGATCGGACGTCGCCAATGCGCTGGGAAGTCCTTCCCGATCAGACCGGGACGGCGAGGGTCGCGGTCAGGTCGTCACCCACGCTGCCGGTCATCGTGCCCAGCTGCAGGGAGTAACCGTCGGAGAACACGTTGTCGGTCTCGAGCGACACCCGCGAGAGGTTGGTGATGCTCTGGCTGTAGCCCGAGGTCGCGTAGACCTGCTGGCAGACGTCCTGGGGCATCGCCATCTGGGAGGTGCGCAGCTTGTTACCGGCGGCGACCGCCTTGGCGACGCTCGGGTAGACCTCGAAGTGGAGGTGGGGCCAGCGCCCGTCGTAGCAGCCGGGGAAGATGCTGGTGAAGTGAACCTCGCCGTTCGAGTCGGTCTCCTGCACGCCGCGGAGGTAGTTCTCGTTGGTCACGCCCTGGGAGTACATGGAGTACTTCCCGTCGATGTTCGCGTGCCAGAGGTACACGGCGGCACCGACGAGGGGGTTGCAGCTGTTCGAGGTGTCGAGCACCTTCAGCACGATCTCGAGCGCGCTGCCGGTGGCCGTCGTGGTGGACGACCCGAAGCTCGAACGGATGTCGCTGCGGACCACACCGCGCTGCGAGAGGACGTTCACACCGTTGGAACCGTCACCCGGGTAGGGGCCGGCCGTCTCCTCGGGGATGGCCGAGCAGCTGGTGCCGCTCCCGGTCGTGGTGCTCGTCCCGCCACCGGACGCCGATGTGGTGGTCATGGTCGAGTCGGAGGACCCCTCGGGGAGACACGCAGCCAGCGACACCAGACCGGCGCCGCCGAGCAACGCCAGGCTCCGGCGGCGGTTGACGAGGGTCGACAGGTCGAATTGCAGACCACGGTCGTGGTCGTCGTGGTCGTCGTGGGCATGGTCGGGGGTGGTGGTGCGTGAACGCAACATGGCGGCTCCTCTGGGTCGGCCCGCTCTCGGGCGCTGGTGGGTGACCTCAGGGTCGGGGCACGGCCGCCGCCGGGCCTGGGAGCGGCCTGGGAGGTCGCTGTGAATCCCTCGTCCTTCCTCAGGACCCGCCCAGGAGCCGGTCAGTGAGCCGCTCAGTGCCCGACCACGGCGACCATCCGGTCGACGTGGTCGCTGAACACGCCGTCGACCGCGAGGTCGGCCAGGCGCCGCAGTGACCCGGGATCCTGCGCGTCCCATGCGAGGGCGAACAGTCCGTGCCGAGCCACGAGGTCGCGCAACTCCTGGGTCCATTCACTGTGGTGGAGATTCAACGCGTCGATGCCGGCATCGACGAGTTGCTCCAACCGCTGCCGTGGCCCGCCCGACATGAAGCCCACGTACGTCGAGTCGACGAGCCGGACCTCGGGCGCACGCTCGCGCCACTGCGCCACCTCCCGCCACCGGTGGTGACAGAGCCAGAGCCGCTCCGCCGATCCGGCCGCCCGAGCCACGCGCACGACCTCGTCGACGGCGGCGAGGTCCTTGACGTCGAGTGACAGCTCGACCCCGCCGGCACCCTCGATGTCGTAGAGCTTGGCCAGGGTCGGGATGTGCGGTGGCAGATCGGAGGCCGCGACCGTGTTGATGTGCACGAGGTGGCCGTCGTCGGCGAAGCCGTCGTGATCGAGGACGGCCACCCCGTCAGCGGTCAACCAGACGTCGCTCTCGAGGCCGGTCGCCCCGAGCCCGAGCGCCAACTCGAACGCAGCGAGCGTGTTCTCCGGAGCGCTCGCGCTCGCGCCACGATGGGCGAACAGGATCACGGAACGGTGCGGACCGGGCCGGCAGACGCCGGTCAGTTCTGAGGGGGCGTCGGGCGAGGAGGATCGGGGGTCGGGTCCGGCGCGGTCGTCGGCGGCGATGTCACCGGCGGCTCCGTGGTGGGAGGAAGGGTGACCGGGGGCTCCGTGGTGGGAGGAACCGTGACCGGGGGACGCGTCGTCGGAGGCGCCGTGACCGGGGGACGCGTCGTGGGGGGCGTCGTCGCCGGAGGACGGGTGGTCGGCGGCGTCGTCGCCGGAGGACGTGTGGTCGGGGGGTTCGTCGCTGCGGGACGCGTAGTCGGCGACGCCGGGGCGGGAGTCGGCGTCGGCGCCGCCGGCGAACTCGGGGCCGAGGGCGAACTCGGTGCCGACGGGGTCGATGGCGACGAGGCCGGCGACTCCGCCTTGGAGCCTCGCAGCGCGGCGCCGAAGAACGCTGCCAGCGCGGAGCTGTTCGGCTTGTTCGTCGCCGCTTTATCGGCGGTCGACTTGGCCGCTTTCGCCGCCGCGGCGGACTTGGCAGCACGGTTCGATCGGCCCGGCACCGTGGTGATGCCGAGGACCTGCGGTCCGCCCGCGTCGGGTTGGCCGACCGCCGCGGTGTCGTCGACGAACGTCGGGGCGGCAGCCGTGTCGCCCGTCGCCGGTGCCGCGGTGTCGTCGACCGACGACGACGGTCCGGCCTCGGCACCCTGGCGAGGTGCTGTGGTCACGCCCGAACCGTCGGACGCCGCGAGTTGCTCGTCGGTGACAACGAGGTTGAGGCCACCTTCGCCGCCGCCCGTGACGACGACCACCAACGCCACGATCACCGCCAACGCCAGACCGAGGCTGCTCAATCGCTGGCCGGGGCCGTAGCCGGCCCAGGCGGCGAGGCCGCGTTCTCGCGCCGAGCGCGCCCGCTTGGCCACGTCCGCCGGAAGGTATCGAAGGTCATCGAGTCGACGCCTCACCGTATGACTGTTCCCCAGGTTCAGTTTCATGTCATGTCCGCCTCCCCCAGACATTAGATCGAACGGGCGGGCAGGTGTGCGACCTTGGGTAGGTTGGCCCCGCCATGGCCACACGACCTCCCCCTGCCGATCATGCGCAGCGGGCCACCGCCGATCGCTCACAGCGGGCCACCGTCGCCTACCTGGCCTTCCTCGGCATCGTCATGGCGGTCGGCGTCGACATCGCGCTCCCGGCGTTCGCACGGATCAGCGACACGTTCTCGCTGCCGGACGGGGACGGCCAGGTGTCGTTGGTCGGAACGACGTACTTCCTCGGCATGGCGACCGGTCAGCTCGTGTTCGGCCCCGCGTCGGACCGCTTCGGTCGGCGTCGGTGCCTACAGATCGGGATCGTGCTCGCAGCGATCGGCGCGCTCGGCGCCGCGATCGCTCCGTCGTTCACGTTGCTGCTGGTGGCCCGAGGTGTGTGGGGCCTCGGGGCGGCGGCGCCGGCGGTGCTGCGGACGGCGATCGCCCGCGACCTCTTCGACGGCGACGAGATGGCGCGGGTCGTGACCGTCATCATGGCGGTGTTCCTCATCGGCCCGATCTTCGTCCCGTCGTTCGGCCAGTTGATCCTCGCGTCCGGCTCGTGGCGTGCCGTGTTCGTCGCCGCGCTCGTCATCGCCGCCGTCGGGTTCGTGTGGACCCTCGCGTTCGGCGAGACCCTCCGACCGGAGGACCGTCGACCCCTCGCCGCCGGCCCGCTGCTCGAGGCACTGGCTGCCGTCGTGCGCACCCGGGCGACGGTGGGCTACATCCTCGCCCAGACGTTCGCGACCGGAGCGTTCGTGATCTTCCTCGGGAGCGGTCAACCGATCATCGACCGGATCTACGGTCGGGGATCACAGTTCGCCCTGTTCTTCGGGATCGCCGGCACCGTGATGTCGTTGGCGCTCGTGGGCAACAACCGCCTCATCCGGATGTACGGCGCCCGCACGATGGCGTTGGTCGCCGCCATCTCGTTCGTGACCCTCGCGACCGGAGGGCTCGTGATGATGCTGCTCACCGACGGCCGCCCGCCGTTCGCGGCCTGGTTCGTCTGGCTCGCCCTGTCCAACTCACTGCCGACGCTCATGTCGCCGATGTGCAACTCGCTCGCCCTCGAGCCGATGGGCCGCCTGGCGGGAACGGCGTCGGCGATCCTCGGGTTCGTCACGCTCGCCGGCGGCGCGCTCCTCGCCCAGGTGTTCGACTCGATGATCGACCGGTCGGTGACCCCGATGGCCGTGGGATACGTGGTGTACGGATCGCTGGCGCTCGCCGCGCTGCTGTGGGCGCGCTCACGTCCCGGGACGTGACGCCAGCGACGATGCAAGACGATCGGACGCGGCGTCGATCTCGGCCGCTCCGACCGACGGATCGGCACCCAACGCCATGGCGTACGCACCGACGAGCGCCGTGTGGGCCGGCACGGCCGCGTCGAACGGACGGGCGGTGAGCTCGCACACCGCGTCGACGAAGGCGGTGTGCAGCGACGGCGAGTTGAACGTTCCACCGAAGAGGCCGACCGGGGTCGGGGCACTGCCCTCGACCCCGAGCGCGTCGATTCCCGCCGCGGCGGCACCGGCCAGGATGCGGATCTCGCGACGGACGATCGCCAGGCAGTGCTCGTCGCCGGAGTCGGCGAGGCCCAGCACCAACGGAGCGAACGAGGCAATCCACGCCTTGTCGATGGCGGGCGTGTGGACCGCGTCGGGCAGGTCTTCGGCGTCGGTGACGTGCTTCGCTGCGGCAGGCTTGCTGGCGAGCACGGCCGTGCTCAGCGCTTCGGCGCCCGACCGGCCCTCGTTCACGAGCAACGTCTCCTGCAGCGCCGCCCGACCGAGCGAGTAGCCCGAGCCCTCGTCGCCGAGGAGGAAGTCCCATCCACCGAACCGCCGCCACAGTCCCCGCGCCCGGTCGGCGGCCACGACGACGCTGCCGGTACCGGAGATGACGGCGACGGCCGGCCCGAGCCGGTTGGTCGCAGCCCAGCACCCCATCGTGTCGGGCACGGAGAACACCGTCGCGTTCGGAAGGAGCGCCCGAGCGGCCTCCGACAGGTTCTCGGACTGCTCTGCGGTATCGACGGCCGCGCTCGTGACGAGGCCGTAGACGACGTCGTCGGGATCGCCGGAGCCCTCGACGATCGCCCGATGCAGGGTGTCGCCGAGGTTGGCCGCCGCCTGCTCGACGCCGACCGATCGAGCGTTGGTCGGCTGACCCGTCGCGAACCCGAGGAGCTCGCCGGTGGTGTCGGCGATGACCACACGGGAGTGGGTCGCTCCCCCGTCGACGACCATCAGGAGGCCGTCGCGGTCGCGGCGAGGGGAGGCGGTGATCCAGTTGATCATGAGCGTCGACCCTATCGACCGGTACTGTCGCCCACCGTGCAGACCGAACCTACCGAGCCGGGCGCTCCGCAGTACGTCGCGATCGGACACGTCTGTGTGGACGAATTGGTCGACGCACCGCCGCGTCTCGGCGGCACCGTCTTCTTCTCCTCCGCGCAGGCGGCGGCGATGGGGTGCCGGGTCACCGTCGTCACGTCGTGCACGCCCGATGTCGCGACCGACGCGGCGGCAGCGCTCCCGGCGGGCACCGCGCTGCAGGTCCATAACACCGGGCGGGACACGCGGTTCGGCTTCGGGCCCGACGCCGCCGACGGACCTCAACGCCTGCTGTCGGTCGCTGCACCGATCGACTCGTTCGCGACCGAGGGCCGGCCCGACATCTTGCACCTCGCCCCGGTCTTCAACGAACTCACCCCGAACCTCGTCGCAACGGCGCGGGAGCGGGCTCGGTTCGTGGGCGCCACGCCGCAGGGCCTGCTGCGCGGTACCGACGCGGACGGCGGCCTGGTGTTCCTCGCGGACAACTGGCCGGAGCGACACGACTTCGCCGACGCCATCGTGCTCAACGACGAGGAGTACGCACATCTCCACGGCATCGGCCTGCTCGACCGGTTCGACGGCCTGGTCTTCCGGACCCTCGGGCCGGCGGGCGCCGCCCTGGTGCAGCATGGCGACGAGATCGCCCGGCACGAACTCGACCCCGACGAACGACCCGTCCCGCCCCGCCGCACGATCGGTGCCGGCGACGTGTTCGCCGCCGCTGCGTTCGTGTCGCTCGCCCGCGGCGACTCCCCCGCCGATGCGTTGCGCATCGCTGTCGACTCGGCGACGGGCTACGTCCGGCGGCCCACCGACGCACCGACGTTCGTGGCCAGTTGAAGTGGTGCGTGCGCGCGATGGAAACGTCGCGCCAGCGC
The DNA here is from genome assembly GCA_937868025.1 of uncultured Acidimicrobiaceae bacterium. The sequence goes on along the minus strand of CALMLJ010000576.1, from coordinate 11,988 downwards.
ACCACTTCGAAGGATCAGGGCGAGGTCGTGCTCGTCGCTACAGGGCCGAGGTCGATGCGCTTCGCCGGCTGGTCGGGCCCGCCGTCGCGGAGTTCCGCGTATGCCGGGCGGGCGAAGTAGGTCTCGAGGATCGGTTGGACCTTCGCCCACAGTCGGTCGAGGTCGGGCCCGTAGATCGAGAGCGTCACCGTGCCCTCGGCGAACTCGTCGCCCTCGAGCACCCCGATGCCGGTGGGCTCGATGGCGTCGACGATGCGGTCCTCGAGCTCGGCCAGCGCGTCCACCGACGGGTCCGGCCCCGACCCGTCCCCGATGATCGTGAAGTGGACCGAGACCGACGCGTCGTGGGAACCGGGCTGGTCGAACGCCGCGTCGTCCGGCGACGTCGCGGTCGAGGCCGGGGTGCGGTCGACCACCTCGTCGTCCGAACAAGCGGGAGCGAGCAGCAACAACGATGCGACCCACGCGGTCGTCAGAAGATGGAGAGCCGGCCGCGCCACGGCAGATGTCTAGCCCCAACTCTTCACGCGGCGATTTGGGATGAGTCGCGACGCTGATTTCGGTGTCGGGTCGGGTGCGTTCGGCTGATTCGGTTCGTTGCCCGGGGTGGCTGTCTGGTCGAGGGGACCGAACTGGGGGTTCGGACTGGTGGTGGGGCGCGCGTGGTGAGCGGGGTGCCGGTCGTGTTCGGGTTCAGGGCTGTTCAGGTGATGAGCGTGATGCGTTGGTAGGCGCCGACGATCATGTCGGCTCCGGGCCAGTTGTCGATGACCCGGACGATGGTCTGCCGTGCGGTGCGCACGAGCCGGCCGGGCGCCCCGAACAGGGCCCAGCGAAGCTTCTTGGGTCGCACATCAGTCCACGTGTCGGGGAGGCACACGAGTTGGAACCAGCGAACCAGGTCAGCCGCGAGGGCGACGGTGTGGAGCCACGCCTGGTTGGCGTCGAAGTTCTGGAACGGGAACCGGCACAGGCCTGACTCTTTCAGGCGTTGGATGTGTTGTTCGACGTGTGCGTGAGCGCGCATCGTGACGTCGCACTCGGTGGGGTCACCGGTCTGGTCGGTGTAGAACCCCCAGTACCTGTAGTCCAGCGACGGGAACAGGGAGCGTTGAGCTCCGGGGTGTAACGGTTCGCGTCGCACGATCAGCCGTGTCCCTGCCGGGAGGTTCGGGTCGTTGATGAGGGTGGTGAGTTCGCACACGGCAGCACCGTCGGTGCGTGGCCGGCCAGCGCGGTCCAATGCTGGGGTCCAGGCAGGGCAGCACGGACTCAATGTCCGTAGAGAGTACGGTTGCCGCCTTCCCGCTCTGAACTCTCGGCATCGGTTCGCTATGCATGAACAGCGCCTTCGGACGCTACCAAATCGCCGATATGGTCAACTCACTGAGCGAATCAAGCCCGTGGCTACGGCCGCTAATCGACGCAGACCGAGATGCTCAGCAGCGGGGTACCCGCCTGGGGAATCGTCATTGCGAACCTGTACACCGCTCCGCCTTGGTCCGAGACAGTGGCTGCATATAGCTTGGAGCCGTCTTCGAAGTTGGCGATGGTCGGCGACGGTCCGAGGCGGGTGTCGTCCACGATGCGCTGGGCTTGTTCCTGGTAGGCCTCGAAGATGCTGGTCGGGTTGCCGCTGAGCGCAAGTAGCGCCTCGTATCCAGGCCGCACGCAGTCGTCACTCTGGATCGTTGGGCTGATCAGATGGCTTTGCGGCTCGACACTGAAGGGGGTCGCAGCCGGGTCATATCCGTCGCCGAATCGACCTCCCTGCGTAGGAAGGCTCGGCCAGCTAGCGCTGACAGGAGGTGGCTTGGGCCCCATGCTCGTTCCGGGATTTCCTAAGACTGGATTGAAGACCTCGGGGTGCTCGCTGTCGTGCAGTGTGATCCGCAGGTAGGACTCTGGCGGTCGGTCATTCTCGGCAGCACGTCGGTGAAAGTCCAGGGCAACTACACGACGATCCCCAGATGCAGTGGCCTGGGCAACCCCGGCGCAGTCGTACGATTTGGCGTTCTGCGTACAGAACTCTGTAGTGGTGGTTTTCCAGTCCTCGCCGGTCAGCTCGGCAGGTCGCATCGTGAAACCTTGCCGGCTCAGCTGCTCGGTCACGTTCTTGATGACGGGCCGGGGATCGTTCGGGATTGCGAAGTAGATCCGCCAGCCTCGCTCCTCGGCAGGTTCGCCTTGATAGATCACGTCGGAAGGAATGCGGAGCGGTCCTCCGACCGCCACAGCACCATCCGGAACCGAGATGCCGTCCAGCAGCTCCACTCCGGCCTTGAGGTACGGCGAACGAAGCGGGATGGGAGTAGCGGGGCCGGATGCCGCTGCGTCTGGCGAGTTGCGATGTGATCCGTCGCATCCAGCGAGCAGGACGAAGGTGGTCAGCCCAAGCCTGCAGGTGGTCTGCGCCGTCGCTCGGAGCCTGCCGCGTCGTCCTGGGCGACGTGATGTGGGCGACAATTGTCGCGTGCCGCTGGTTTGATGTCGTTTAGAGGTACGCCTCATACCAATGGTGGTCCGAGTAGGCCGACTGGTAGATGTAGGGCTGGATGGAGTACGAGTTCGGATATCGCCGGAAGATGTAGTCGATGGGTGATCCGCTATCGTTAGTGCCGCCCTTCGATGTTCGCGGTCTCCCGGACTTTTCGTCGGCCTCGGCGAAGACGGCATACCACCACGAGTTGAAGTATGGATCGTCAGGCGGCTTCAGATTGAAGTCGCCCATGACGAACATGCCGACGCCAGCGTTAGTCCACTGGTTGACGAACACGGAGTACTCGTAGCTCTGCGTCTTTGCGGTGCCGATAGAGGCAGCGCTGGTATGGGTCGAGCAGGACACTGCGCTATACACGTTCGTTTGGACGCACACCGCGCCCTTGTTCTCATTCTTGTTGTCGGTGATGTTCGAGGAGTTCTGATCGTTGAAGTATCGAACCTGCCGATTCGCCGATGAGCCGATGATGGCGGTGACGTTGCCGAACGCCGAGCAATTCGAGGTGAGCCTGCTGTATCGGCGGACGGGATTCGATCCTGGGATGATCTGCCCGACGTCGGAAGCGGGGCGCCCATCGAAGGAGGGGGCTATCGCTGCCCATTGCGCCTCGGCAACATAGCCATTGACACCGAAGTACTGGTTCCAGAGCTGAAACCACTGCGTCCAGCAGATCTCGTTGAACGACACGGCGAAGGGCTTCGGATTGCGATTGTTCAAAGAGCCCACAATCGAACTCACCGTGTCCCCGTTCACGTTGTCGAAGGACGACAACGTGCCCTGAACATTGAACTGGATTACCCGCTGCGTCGTCCCATCGTTGATCAGCGAGCCGTAGACTGTACCGGATGGCTCGCATGCTGAAAGCACCGCAGTCCCCGTGAGACTTGCGACTAGTCCGACGAGCCGCTTCATGACTTCACCTCCGCAACTGTCCATGTCCCATTGTCAGATCCGACAGCGACCGGTCGCCCGTCGTCTCTCATGAAGTAGTTTGCTCCGAGTGCCTGATCTCTCAGCCGGTCGCTGGATGCGAGATCGCTGTCCTTCGCGATGACAATGGCCTTGCCCGTCGCCGGATCTATAAGTTGACCGCCCTGCTTGTTGCCGATGAAGGTAGAAACAAGGACCAGACCACCGGCCCCGAGCGTCTGGCTGCGCGTGGTAGCGGTGCCTGGGATCGTAGCCAGCTTCTCCTCCCTCAGTGTGCGGTCGTCCACGCGAACCATCGAGCGTGACGTGGCGGAGCCGCCGAGCACCACCGCTCCGGTCGGTCCGCATGAGATCGAGTCGGGCGAGACCGACAGATGAACCTCCGACCACTTCAGGGGGTTCGTCAGGTCGAGCACCTGTAGGCGAGCCGTATCTGGCTGATCGGCCTCCGGCTGCGGAACAGTCTCGGTCGAGGCCACTGAAGCGATCGGTCGACCGAACGCACGGGCGCCTGTGAAGCACACGTCTACGGCCTCGGCGACGGTTTTGTTCCAGTCGGCTGCGCCGGCAGATCTCGTCCAGATGGATTGGCCTGCGGCGACAGCCTCGACAGATCCATTGCCTGATGCGGTCACGAGATCGCCCGTGAGAGGGACTCGTTCAGGCTTGCCACGAATCTCATTCGCTTCGTCGAGTGAGAAGACCTGAACTGCCGATCCCTCGTCGCAGAGATCTGCGAGCTCACCGTTCGAGAAATCGTGAGGCTTCTCACACGTCTGCGCAGCGACGAAGAGGCCTGACTCGTAAGAATGAGCGACCAATTTCACCGGAGCGGCGTCCAACTCCACCTTGGCGACAGTTTCTAGGCCCTCACTTCCGAACGCTTGAATCGATACCCGCGTCTCGTACGCCGAGACGACAGCGAGGCGTCCGTCGGGCAACAGGACCGCCTGGCGTCTTTCGGACCTTTTGTCTCCTGCTGAACCTCGTAAGCGGCCGATTTGGCCTGGTTCGACTGACTCACCGTGGATTCGCCACCACCGCATGCGGTGATAAAGAGTAACGAGCTCAGCGCGCCAAACCATCGCGGTCGATACTTGTGCACGTGTAATCCCTCCCGGACGTCGCTATATCGAGGCCTCAATAGTGGTGTTTAGCACGGTTGGCGGGGTGGACCAAGGCGTTCAAGGCGCAGACCGAGGCGGCCCAGAGCAGAGGCATCGCCTACGACCCCGCCCGTGGCCGCATCAAGTTCCAGACGTACGCCGAGCAATGGCTCGAAGGCCGGACGCTCGCGTCGACCACCCGGGACAACTACGCCGAGACGCTCGAGCGCCACGTTTACCCGACGTTCGGTGCGACCCCCATCGGTCGACTCACGCCCGACGAGGTCCGCCGTTGGTTCCGTCCGCTCCGTGAGCGCATCCCGTCGACCGCCTCTCGCGCCTACCGGATCATGCACGCCATCCTGGCCACCGCCGTCGAGGACGACCTGATCCCGCGCAACCCGTGTCGCATCAAGGGCGCCGGCTCCGACCCGCACACCGAGCGCCCGTTCGTCCCCGCCGAAGTCGTCCTGGCGCTCGCCGACATCGCCCACGCCCGCATCCGCCCGATGATCCTCGTCGCCGGCTTCGCCGGCCTCCGCTACGGCGAGCTCCGAGCACTCCGGGTCCGCAACTACGACCGGCTCCACGGCACCCTCACCGTCCGCGAATCGATCGACAAGCGCTCCCGCCGCAAGACCACCAAGACCGACTCCAGCCAACGCACCGTCACGCTCCCCCGGTTCGTGCTCGACGCCGTCGACGCTCACCTCGCCACCTTCGTCGGCGGCGACCCCGACGGCCCGCTCTTCCCCGGCGACGCCGGCGGCATCATCAGCGACGGCTGGTTCCAGCGCGAGTGGCGCGCCGCCCGGGCACAGCTCGACCTCACCGAGGTGCACTTCCACGATCTGCGTCACGCCGCCGGCACCATCGCCACCCAACAGGACGCCACGATGCGCGAGGTCATGTCTCGCCTCGGCCACTCCACGACGTCGGCCGCCATCCGCTACCAGAAGGCCGCTGCTGACCGGGACCGGGCGCTCGCACAGCGGCTCGACGACTTGGTCGACCGGCTGCGGACGCCGACGAACGAGGGCGACTCGGACCCCGAACCGGCACAGCACCCCGCGGGCGCTGCGGGTCTTTCGCGGGACGCTGCGTTGTCACGTCAGCGTCAACCCGGCCCCGGAAACGCCGAATCCCCTGCAACTGCAGGGGACCCTCGTGTGTACACCTCGCTGGCCAGTATCGCGAACGGGGAGAGGCCCTCGCAGGATTGCTTCGCCTCCTAAGCGACGCGAATCCCGAACACAACGTCAGGTAGATCGTCAACGCCTGCGGAGGACGCCCAGATTCGCCCCGTTTATCGATTCGAACTGCATCCTAGCTAGACGAACGTCGCCGACACCGCGCCGAAACCAACGCATGGGTACAGTCGGCCTCACGTTCCCGAGAGAGCCGGAGGCACCCCCATGGCCAGAGTCGTCCGAGCAGCGCTGCTCCAGACCGACTGGACCGGCGACAAGGAATCGATGATCCAGAAGCACGAGGCAGCGGTCCACGAGGCCAAGGCCCAGGGTGCCGAGGTCATGTGCTTCCAGGAGCTCTTCTACGGGCCGTACTTCTGCCAGGTCCAGGACACCAAGTACTACGACTACACCGAGCCGATCCCCGCCGGCCCGACCACACAACGCATGTGCGCCCTCGCCAAGGAGACGGGCATGGTGCTGGTGGTCCCGATGTACGAGTCGGTCGCTGCCAAGGGCCTGTACTACAACACCGCTGCGGTCATCGACGCCGACGGCACCTTCCTGGGCAAGTACCGCAAGCAGCACATCCCGCAGGTGAAGGGCTTCTGGGAGAAGTTCTACTTCGCACCCGGCACGGGCGGGTACCCGATCTTCGACACCGCCGTCGGCAAGGTCGGCGTGTACATCTGCTACGACCGCCACTTCCCCGAGGGGTGGCGAGCGCTCGGGCTCGGGGGCGCCGAGATCGTGTTCAACCCGTCGGCCACCCACCGGGGGCTGAGCGAGTACATCTGGCGCATCGAGCAGCCGGCCGCGGCCGTCGCGAACATGTACTACGTCGGTGCGATCAACCGGGTCGGCATCGAGGACATCGGCGACAACGACTTCTACGGACAGAGCTACTTCGTCGACCCCGAGGGGAAGTTCGTCGGCGACGTCGGCGACGCGTTCAAACCCGAGCTGATCGTGCGTGACCTCGACATGGACAAGATCACCGAGGTTCGCCACCGCTGGGCCTTCTACCGCGACCGCCGCCCCGACGCCTACGACGACCTGACCGCCCGATAGGAGCTCCCCGATGGCACGCACACTCATCACCAACGGAATCGTCGTCTCGCCGTCGGGCTCCTCGCCCATGGACGTGCTGATCGACGGGGAGACGATCGCCGCGCTCTACGCCCCCGGCCAGGTCGAGGCGCAGGGCGTCACGGCCGACCGCACCCTCGACGCCACCGGCAAGTACGTCATCCCGGGCGGCATCGACGTGCACACGCACATGGAGCTGCCCTTCGGTGGCACCAACGCGTCCGACACGTTCGAGACCGGCACCCGCGCCGCGGCGTGGGGCGGCGTCACCACCATCGTCGACTTCGCCGTGCAGAGCGCGGGCGGCAACGTCATGGACGGTCTCGCGGCATGGCACGAGAAGGCGGCCGGCGAATGCGCGGTCGACTACGCGTTCCACCAGATCGTCGGCGGTATCGACGAGGAGTCGCTGAAGGCGATGCGGTACCTCACCGAGCACGAGGGGATCACCAGCTTCAAGCTGTTCATGGCCTACCCCGGTGTGTTCTACAGCGACGACGGCCAGATCCTCCGGGCCATGCAGACCGCCGGCGACATCGGCGCAACGATCATGATGCACGCCGAGAACGGCATCGCCATCGACGTGCTGGTGCAGCAGGCGCTCGGCCGGGGCGAGACCGACCCCGTGTACCACTCGTGGACGCGTCCGAGCGCGCTCGAGGGTGAGGCCACGCACCGGGCCATCGTGTTGGCCGCCGTCGCCGGCAACGTGCCGCTCTACATCGTGCACCTGTCGGCCTCGGAGGCGTTGGCCGCGGTCGCCGAGGCCCGCGACCAGTCACGCAACGTGTTCGCGGAGACGTGCCCGCAGTACCTCTACCTGACGGTCGAGGACACGCTCGCGAAGCCCGACTTCGAAGGCGCCAAGTGGGTGTGCTCACCGCCCATCCGTTCCGCGCACGACACCCATCCCCACCACGCCGACATGTGGAAGGGGCTCCGCAGCAACGACCTCGCGATCGTCAGCACCGACCACTGCCCGTTCTGCTTCAAGGACCAAAAGGAACTGGGCCGCGGCAACTTCTCGAAGATCCCCAACGGCATGGGGTCGGTGGAGCACCGCATGGAGCTGCTCTTCCAGGGCGTCGTCGCCGGCGAGATCACCCTCGAACGCTGGGTCGAGACGTGCTGCACGACCCCGGCGCGCATGTTCGGTATGTACCCGAAGAAGGGCATCATCGCCCCCGGCGCCGACGGCGACGTGGTCATCTGGGACCCCAACGGGCACACCAGCATCGGCATCAACGCGAAGCACCACATGAACATCGACCACTCCTCGTGGGAGGGCTACGAGATCGACGGCAAGGTGGACACCGTCCTTTCCCGGGGTACCGTCCTGGTCGAGAACGACGACTACGTCGGCCGCAAGGGCCACGGACAGTTCATCAAGCGGGGGCTCTCGCAGTATCTCGTCTAGGGAGCGACATGGACTTCGGAGTGGTGTTGCAGACGAACCCGCCCGCCTCGAGGGTGGTCGAGCTCGCGGTACGCGCCGAGAACCTGGGGTTCGACTACGTCTGGACGTTCGACAGCCACATCCTGTGGCAGGAGCCGTTCGTCATCTACAGCCAGATCCTCGCCGAGACCCGCAAGGTGATCGTCGGGCCGATGGTGACCAACCCGGCAACGCGCGACTGGACCGTCACGGCCAGCCTGTTCGCCACCCTCAACGACATGTACGGCAATCGCACCGTGTGCGGTATCGGCCGCGGCGACTCCGCCGTGCGGGTCCTCAACGGCAAGCCGACGACGCTCGCGACGCTGCGCGAGTCCATCCACGTGATCCGCGAGCTCGGCAACGGCCGGACCGTCGAGCACCAGGGCGCCAACCTGTGCTTCCCGTGGGCCGAGGCCAGCGAACTCGACGTCTGGGTCGCGGCGTACGGACCGAAGGCGCTGGCACTCACCGGCGAGGTCGGGGACGGGTTCATCCTCCAGCTCGCCGATCCCGACATCGCCGCGTGGACGATCGACGCCGTCCGCACGGCCGCCTCCGACGCCGGGCGCGACCCCGACGCCATCACGTTCTGCGTCGCCGCCCCCGCATACGTCGGTGACGTCGTCGACCACATGCGCGACCAGTGCCGGTGGTTCGGCGGCATGGTCGGCAACCACGTGGCCGACATCGTGGCGCGGTACGGGTCGAGTGCCTCCATTCCGACGGCGCTGACCGACTACATCGAGGGTCGCGAGGGCTACGACTACAACGAGCACGGTCGGGCCGGCAACACCCACGCCGAGTTCGTGCCCGACGAGATCGTCGACCGCTTCTGCCTCCTCGGCACGGCGAGTCAGCACATCGCACGCCTCGAGGAATTGCGCGACCTCGGCGTCGACCAGTTCGCGATCTACCTCCAGCACGACGCCAAGTCGGCCACGCTCGAGGCCTACGGCGAGACGGTCATCCCGGCGATGGCCGCCTCACGCCGGGCGCGGAGCTGAAGATCCCGCGATCTCGGCGTCGACCGCCTCGCCGTCGGTCAGGCGCGCGACCCGCCTGGCGATGATGGTCTGCGCGACACCCATCACGGCGCCCACGATCGCGATCGCAGCAACGCCGCCAACGTGTGACGCCGCGGTGGCGAGGAAGATGAGAACGACAGCGATCGCGATCGGGCGTTCCGGTGCCACTTGGCGGCGGAGCCGCCACTGGAGTCCCATGAATCCGCCGCCGATCAGCACGATCGAGGTGCCGAGCAGCCACAGCTGCTCGCCGTGCAGGTGGCCCTCCGGATGAGCGACCACGTGCTCGATCACACTCGCCAGGAACGCGACACCGAGGACCAGGGGGAAGTGACCGTAGGTGAAGAAGTCGCGCGCGAGTCGCGCCCGCTCCAGCCCGTGACCGACTTTCAGGCCTTCCTCGCCGAACCGTGAGATGAACCCGAAGTAGGACCAGAAGACGACCGCAGCAAGGAACGCCGACGCCGCGATCGCGCCGGCGACGAGGAGGGTCATCTCGTGCTCGCGGGCAGCGACCCCGATCGCGACCAGCACCTCGCCGAGCACGATGATGACGAACAATCCGTGCCGCTCGGCAAAGTGCACCGGGTTGACGCGCCACGCCGAGTTGTCGTCCTCGCCGCGTCGCCGGTTGACGAGGATCGTTCCGCCGAGGCTGACGATCATGCCGGCCAGCCAGAACACGATCCGCGAGCGGCCGTCGACGAACCCGCCGACCGCGATCAGGATCGGCCCGACGCCAGCGAGTGAGGCGTAGCGGAGGAAGGCCGGCCGCGTCCGCTCGTCGCCCCACAGGCCCAGGCCCTGGAGGGCGAGCACCCACACGGTGCCCGCGAGGACGGCGAGACCGAACTGCTTGCCGCTCGCGCCGTACGCCTCGGGGATCGAGATCGCCAAGAAGAGGCACGGCAGGATCGACGACACGAAGGCCAGGCGGGTCGGCGCGTCTCGATCGAGGTCGACGGCCGTGCCCAGCCAGCTGAACTGCGACCACAGCTGCCAGACGATCCACGCGACGAGGGCCGACTTGGCGACCCCGGCCCCGCTGATGTCGCCGGCGATCAACCGCGAGAGCTGGCTGACGGCGAAGACGAACACCAGGTCGAAGAACAGCTCGAGGTTGGTGGCGTGGCGGCCGGCCTCCTCCTCCTCGAGTTCGAGCTCCAGCTCAGCGTCGGCGGGATCGGTCATCGGAGGATCGTAGGCAACCGCCCCTGCCGCCGCGCACGTTGTTCAAAACCGAAACGAGCCCCGCCCGAAGGCGGGACTCGGTGACGGCAGATCGTGAGATCAGATGAACAGGCCGACGATCTTGGCGATCGTCAGCACGTCGTCCAACGTGCAGCCGGCGCTCGTGACGATCACGGTGCCGATAACGGCGATCATCGGTGCGTTGCGCTTGAGCTTCTTCATGGTCTCTCCCCTTGTTCTGACGTGTTTCCACGTTGTCTGCACACTTGTGAGCCGGGCCACAAGGTACCAAACGATCGTTCAGGAAAGCGACAACCTCGCGCCGGTTCGCGAAAGGTTCGGCGTCCATCCCGCCGGCGTTCAGCCGACAGCTACTTGATGCGAACCAACGTGTTGGAGTCGGTGTGGGGGAAGGGGTCGCCGAACTCCTTCATGTGCAACGTCGTCAGCTCGGAGTACGACCAGGTGTCGTCGTCGTTGAGCGTGATCGTGACCTCGTAGCTCACGCTGCTGGCGTTGGCCGTGAGGTACTTGTTCTCGCCGATCGCGTAGTTGGGGTCGCCGATCTTGGCGCTCATCGAGAACTGCTTCGCGTCGGGGGCGGCGATGCCACCGGCGAGCACGGTGATGCCGCGCGGGACGACGAATCCACGAAGGATCTCGCCGGTCGCGTTGTCGTAGAGCCAGTACCCGACCTCGGTGTGGAACGGCGCGGCCTCGTCGTCGCGCCACATGGCCGTGTGGTAATCGAGGCCGTAGAGCGACTGCGAGCCGTTGTCGACCGGGCCGAACGGCTTCATCTCGACCTTCTCCCGGTACGGCGTCGAGAACACCGCGCCCCTCGAGTGGGAGTACGCGGAGTCGAGCCCGCCCGTGCCTTCCCACTCGCCGATCAATGCGTCCAGCGGACCCCATTCACTCATCTCGCGCTCCTCGTTCGACACCGTTGGTTCGGGTTGATCGCCACAGTATCCCTCCCCAGTTCGGGGAGGGAGCGGTGGCGCAGCGAACTCGAAGGCGTGTCAGCTCGGGCCGGACTGGCGTTGGCGGCCGAGGCGCTTGGTGTCGTTGAGGAGGTCCTCGATCGCACGCTCGAGTTGCTGCTCGAAGATCATCCGGGCGGCGTCACCAGCCGCGGGGCGGAAGGCATTGACGAGGGTCCCGGTGTCGATACCTCGGCCGTAGCCCTGCCCGACCATCGTGACGAACAGGTCGATCAGTTCACGGGCAGCGGTACCGAGCGACTTGCCGAGGATCGCACCGGCCTCGAGCACGAGGTCGCCCGGAACGCCGTCGGCGATGAGCCCGAGCGTGAGGTCGAACAGGCCCGGGTTCGGGATGAGCCACGCCGCGCCCTGACGGAGCAGGAGACGACCGTCCTCGAGCTCGCCCTGCGTGCCGGCCGGAGCGTCGACGAGGAGCTTCGCCAGCTCCTCACGGGTGACGATGCGCGGCTCGACGATACCCCACGAGCCGCGCAGCGACTCGTCGAGGCCGAGCCAGTCGGCGACGCGGGTGG
>CALMLJ010000575.1 GCA_937868025.1 uncultured Acidimicrobiaceae bacterium | reverse complement strand
ACGACCTGCTCGGGGCCATCGCCGGCGACTTCCCCGACGCCTCCCTCGCGCAGGACGGCCAGGTGTACCTCGCCTACGCGACCAACATCGAGACCGACGCTGCACTCCTCAACGTGCCCGTCCGGGCGTCGTTCGACCTGAGCACGTGGTCCGAGGCGATCGACGCGCTCCCCGTCCTGCCGTCGTGGGCGACGCGCGGGTCGACGTGGGCACCGACGGTCCAACGAATCGGCGGCGTGTGGGTGATGTACTTCACGACGCGAGACGTCGACAGCGGGCTGCAGTGCATCGGCGTGGCGACCTCGGCCACCTCGGCCGGCCCGTTCGTGTCGTCGGGCGACGAACCGGTCGTGTGCCAGACCGACCTCGGCGGGTCCATCGACCCGACGATCGTCGTCGACAGCTCGGGCGGCACCTGGCTGGTGTGGAAGAGCGACGGCAACTGCTGCGGTCTGACCACGTCGATCTGGTCGGCACCGATCGGCGCATTCGGATCGATCACCGGTACCCCTGTTCGCCTGTTGGCCGCCACGAAGCGTTGGCAGCACGGCGTGATCGAGAACCCGTCCCTCGTCGAGACCGACACCGGTTGGGTGCTGCTGTACTCGGCGGGGAGGTGGGACGACGACACCTACGCAACCGGCTTCGCGCTCTGCACGGATCTCGCGTCGGCGTGCACCAACGCATCATCGACGCCGCTCTTCGATGACGTGGCCGGCACCTACGGCGGCGGCGGGCTCTCGGTCACGGCGCTCGACGACGGTCGCCTCGTCGCCATCTGGCACGCCTGGTCGACCAACGATCCCGACGCCGGACGCTCCGCCTGGCTCGCCGAGCTGGAACTCGTTTGACCCCGGGCCGGGCACCGACTGCAGTGGCGGGGTGTCGCCGCCCCGACTCCACGCCGACGAGGTCGACCTCGACGACCGCATCATGCGCCATCTCGTCGACACCCGGTTCCCCCACTGGGCGGACCGTCCCCTCCGCCGCCTCGACACGACCGGCACCGACAACGCCATCTTCCGCCTGGGCGACGACTTGGGCATCCGGGCACCGCGACTTGAACGAGCCGTCCAACAGATCCATCGCGAGTGCCGATGGATCGCTCCCCTTGCACCGCACCTGCCGGCGGCGGTGCACGAGCCGGTAGCGATCGGCGATCCGGATCCGACCTATCCGTTCCCGTTCCTGGTCTTCCGGTGGATCGACGGCACCGACCTGGGCGCGGCCCCGTCGCCCGACCCCGTCGGGCTCGCGCTCGAACTCGCCGAGTTCGTCATCGCGCTCGGAGCGATCGACCCGGCCGGCGGTCCGCGCGGCGGTCGACGGACGCAAGCGATCGGCGCCACCGACCGAGCCACCCGCGCCGCGATCGCAGCGCTGGCCGATGAGCCCGGCCCGCCCGTCGACATCGACCGAGCGCTGGCCGTCTGGGACGGCGCGCTGGCGGCCGGAGAGTGGAACCGGCCGCCCGTCTGGGTGCACGGCGACCTCCTGCCCGGCAACATCCTGGTCGCCGACGGCCACCTCGTCGGCGTCGTCGACTGGAGCTCCGGCGGACTCGGCGACCCAGCCGCGGACACGATGCTGGCGTGGGCCCTGCCGTCTGCCGCCCGCGCCGCCTACCGCGACGCCCTGGGCGTCGACGACGCGACCTGGCGCCGGGGCCGGGGCTGGGTGATCGAGCAGGCGGCGAGCTTCATCGCGTACTACCGCGACACGATTCCCGACGGTGTCGCCCTGGCCCGAGCCCGACTCGACGCCGTCCTCGCCGCCGACGACTGAGGACGGGAGCGTGACTGCCGCCCGCCCCGGTCAGGGAGCGGGGACGGGCTGGGGTGGGACGGGGCCGACGTAGCGGGCGCTCGGCCGGATGATCCGGTTGTCGGCGGCCTGCTCCATGACGTTGGCGCACCAACCGATGACCCGGCTCACCGCGAACGTCGGCGTGAACAGTTCCGGCGGCAGGCCGGCCGCCTCCATCACCACACCGGCGTAGAACTCGACGTTCGCGTACAGCTGCCGACCCGGTTTCACCTCCGCGAGCGTGTCCACGATCAGTCGCTCGACCTGCGTGGCGAATTCGGCGCGGGGGCCGCCGAGTCGTTGCGCGACCTCCCGCAGGAGCGTCGACCGGGGGTCGTCGGTCTTGTACACGGCGTGCCCGAACCCCATGATCCGCTCGCCGCGGACCACGGCATCACGAATCCAGTCGGACGCCCGGTCGGGAGTGCCGATGGCGTCGAGGAGATCGAGCGCCCGGCTCGGCGCCCCGCCGTGCAACGGTCCCGACAACGCGCCGAGTGCACCCACGATCGCGGCACCGACATCGGCGCCTGTCGACGTGATCACCCGCGACGTGAAGGTCGAAGCGTTGAACCCATGGTCGACGGTCAGCATCAGGTACTGCTCCACGGCGCGGGCGATCTCGTCGGAGGGCACCTCGCCGTTGACCATCCACAGGTAATTCGCAGCGTGGCCGAGGTCGCCGCGGGGAGCGATCGGTTCGAGCCCACGTCCGAGCCGGTGGAGCGCTGCCACCACGGTGGGGGTCACCGCCGCGATGCGCAGTGCGTCGGCGCGGATGGCGGCGGCGTCGAGGTCGTACGTCGGCCGGAAACGCTCGGCCGCGGCGACCGCGGAGAGCACGGTGCGCAACCCGTCGAGCGGGCCCTCCCCCCGGGCCCGACCGGCGACCTCGGCAACGAGGGGTGCGAGGACGGCGGGGATGGCACGGCCCGGGACGAGCTCGGCGACGAACGCGTCGCGGTCGGCATCGTCGGGCAGGGCGCCGTCGATGAGGAGCGCCCACACGTCCTCGAGGTTCCGCGTCCGGGCGAGCTCGGTGGCGTCGTACTGGCGATAGTGGAAGAAGCCCTCGGCACCCCGAACGTCGCCGACGGTCGTCTCGGTGACGACGACGCCCTTGAGACCACGGGGAGCATCGACTGCGGCCTCGCCCGCCGGACGGACCTGAGCGACCTTCATCAGATCACGCATCGACACGATGCCGCTCAGGTCACCGTCGTCGACGACGGGGATGTGCCGGTAACCACGGCGGGCCAGCGTGTCGAGCGCCCGGTCGATCGAGACATCGGGAGCGACGACCTCGGGGGCGGCGGTCATCCATTCGGCGACAATGCCGACGCGGGTGTCGACACCTGACGCAGCAGCACGGACGAGGTCGCGTTCGGTGAGGATGCCGACCGGTCGCCCGGGATCGCCGACCACAACGACGGAACCGACGCCGGCCAGCACCATGGCGTCGGCGGCCGAAGCCACCGTCTGGCCCGGGCCCGCAGTGACGACGGGGGAACTCATGAGATCACCGACGGTGAGACCGCCGGTGCGTGGTTGCGCTGTTGCAGTGATGGTCTCCATCTCTCGACCTTGACTGAGATCGCGACATTGATCAAGATTGATCAATGATCAACATCGCCGTCCCGACCGGTTCCGGAGGATGAGCGTCGGGCGGCTCACGACGGCCCAGGCGGCCGAACGGCTCGGGGTGAAGCCGGAGACGCTCTACGCGTACGTGAGCCGCGGCCTCATCGAGCGTCACCGCACCCCCGGCGGGGTCAGCACGTTCGCCGCTCGCGACGTCGAACGGCTCGCCCGGGCGGGCAAGCGGACCAAGTCGCTCCCGCCGGTCGTGTTCCCGTCGGGGCTGACGTCGATCGCCGATGGCCGGTACTCGTACCGCGGCGTCGACGCCGTGCGCGCCGCTGCGGAGCACCGCTTCGAGGAGATCGCCGAGTGGTTGTGGCTCGGCCGTTGGCCCGACGAGACCGTCTGGCCGTTCGACGGCGCCGCGCTCGACCGAGTGCTCGCCGCGCAGGCCCCACTCCCCGAGCGCTGCCTGCCCCTCGACCGGTTCCGCGTCATCGCCGCCGTCGCCGGTGCGGTCGACGACACCCACGACCGCAGCCCCGATGCCGTCGTCGACCAGGCACGACGACTCCTCCGACTCCTCGTGCACGGACTCCCCCGCGCCGATGGTCGGGAGGCCCGGCGCGCCGAACCGGCCCGGCGTATGGCCGAAGTCCTGTGGACCCGCCTCAGCCGACTCCCCCGCACCCCCGAGCGCATCGACCTCCTCGATGGCGCCCTCGGGCTGCTCGCCGACCACGAGCTCGCGAGCTCGACACTCGCCGTCCGGGTAGCCGCCATGGTGCGGGCAAACCTGTACGAGGCCGTCGGTACCGGACTGAACGTCATCGGCGGGTCCCGACACGGCGGCGCGTCACTCCCCCTCGAGGCGTTGTTCCGCGACGCGGCGCAGTTCGGGGTGTCCTCGGCGATCACCT
>CALMLJ010000574.1 GCA_937868025.1 uncultured Acidimicrobiaceae bacterium | reverse complement strand
GTCGCCGGTTCAGCGGCGGCCTCGAGCTTCGGCGGGGCCGGCGGGCGCTTCTCGGTGCCGGCCGCCTTCGCCGGGCGCTTGCGCTTCGGGGCAGCGCTGGCGTCGATGCCGAACAGCGCCGCGATGTGCGGCACGCGGGACGCGACCTTGGCGATCGCGGCCTTCAGCTCGTCGGTCGGCTCGGCCGGCACCGCGGCCGGGGTCACGGCCGTGCGCACCGGCGAGAACGCCAGTGCGTCGATGACCATCGCCCAGCGATCCTGGGAGGTCTCGAGCGTGAGGTTCTCGAGGGTCGCCTCGGTGAGCTTCGTCGTGATCTCGGCGGGCACGGGCGCACCGGCCTTGGGCGGCCGGGAGCTCAGGCGCAGGGCGCGGACGACCCGACCCTCGGCGAGGGTCTGGCTCAGCTCGCCGAGCCAGGAGGTGTGCTCCTCCTCGACACGCTTGGCGAGCCCGTCACGGAGCTGCTGAGCGAGCGCACGGGTCTCGTCGTCACGGGCGCCGGTGTCGGCGGCCACGACGACCGAGCGGAGGTCGCGGAGATCGAGCTCGGCGAGGATGCTCAACGCGTTGTCGGCCTTGTCGCGCCACTCGGCGGAACGGAGCTTGGGGAGCAAACCCTCGGCCAGGGCGACGAGTTCGTCACCGTGGATCTCGGGGAGGCCCTGAGCCTTGTTGAGCTCGTTCTGCTTGTCGACGGCCTGGCGGACTGCCGGGACACCGCCGCGGAGCACGTGCTCGGCGATCGGGCGCTGCTCGGGCGCAAGCGAGTCGAGCACGGCGTTGCGGTGGGTGCGACCGGGACGGAGGCGCTTGGCGCGGGGCTTGGGCTCGGGGGCGGGGCGACGCGGGCGATCGCCGCCGGCGCCACGCGGGCCTCGGTCACCACCGGGACGGTCGCCGTCGCGGCGGGGACGATCACCATCGCGGCGCGGACGGTCGCCGTCGCGGCGGGGGCGGTCGCCCCGGTCACCACGATCGCGGTCACGGCCGCCACCCCGGCCCTTGGGGGCGAGGGTCTGGGTCACGAGCGGCTCGTCCTTGCGGGTGCCGACGACCTGGAGCGACTCGAACTTGTCCTTGCGGGCGTCCTTGGGCGGGAGGACCGCCAAGATGTCGACGCCGTCGATGAGGATGTCGGCGTCGGCCCGCAGGATGTCACCGACCTTCGAGCCTTCGGGGAGCTTCGAGGCCTCGACCTCACCCTTGGGCATCTTCGCCCCTGCCTTGCGCCAGGTCCACACCCCATCGGGGCGGGAGCTGGTCAGTTCGATTTCAAGCCTGGACGACATAGGGGACCCAATCTAACGGGTGGCGGGGGCTTCCCCGGCAACGGGAGCTGAACTCCCGGCGACGCCGCCGGTTCTGTCCAGCGAAGGAGCGCGATTCGTCGCGCTTCCGCGGGACAGAACCGGCAGTGGCGCGGGTCGGGTTGGTGGGGCGCTCAGGGCCAGAGGTACTCGGACATGGTCACGTTGCGCATCCGGTCCATGTCGATGAACGCACCGACGCTGTCGATCATCCGGCCGATGTTGGCGTTCATCAGGTCGCGGTCGCCGAAGCCGTTGAAGAAGAGCATCGGGTCGATGATGTGCCGGCCCGACGGCCACGCCTCCTCCACGATCCCGTGCACCTCGGGGGCGCCGTCGGTCAGCGGTCGCACGACCTCGTTGCGCACGTAGCGCATGCGGGGCTGGATCTCGGCGGACACCGGCGACTGCACGCCGTGCCAGTGCCGCACCCACTCGGTCGGGTCGGCGTCGGGCGGACGGTGGATCAGGCAGACCGTCAGCACCGACGGCGATCGCTCCCCGGCACCCCACGTGCGCTCGGCGCCCCATTCGTTGTCGCCGTAGTCGGTGTACACCGCACCCGACACCAGGTACCCGGCGGACCGCAGCCCGGTGGTGGCCAGCACCTCCTCGACCGGTCCGCGGCGGTCGTTGGCCGGCAACCACACCGACACCGCCGCGACGTGCGGCTGTTCGCCCGACGGCGTCGGGACCGGGGACGCGACGTCGGATGCGGCGTCGTCGACGTCGATCGTCAGCTGTGCGACGCCGCGGTCGCGGAGCTCGGGAGCAACCGTGTCGACGAGCAGGTCGCGGTAGTGGTCCGAACCGGCGGCCGCATCGCCCCACAGCAGGTAGACGAGCTTCTCCATCGTCAGGCCGCCTTCCGGTCGAGAGCGGCAACGAGGTCGAGCAGCGCGTTCTCGACGACCTCGGACAGCGCCGGGTGGGGGTAGATCACGTCGCGGGCCATCTGGTCGACCGTCTGGCCGAAGCGCATGCCCTGCACGAGCTGCTGGATCAGGATCGACGCCTGCGGACCGATGATGTGGGCACCGATCAACTGACGGGTCTCGGCGTCGGCGATGACCTTGCACACGCTGGTCGTGTCCTCCATCGCCCAGCCGTACGCGGTGCCGGCGTAGTCCTTGACCGCGGTGACGTAGGGGCGGCCGTGCATCTCCGCCTGGTGCTCGGTGAGCCCGACCGACCCGATCTGTGGGCTGGTGAACACCGCATGGGGGACGAAGCGTTCGTCGATGGCCCGCAGGTCGTCGGGATGCAACAGGTTGTGCTGGACGACACGGCCCTCGAGGTTCGCGAGGTGCTTCAGCTGCAGCGGGTTGCGCACGTCACCGAGGGCCCAGACGCCGTCGACGCCGGTGAAGAGGTGCTCGTCGGTGACGACGTAGCCGTTCGGGTCGAGTCGCACCCCGGTCGCCTCGACGTTGAGTTGGCCGCCGTTGGGGACCCGACCGGTCGCGACGAGCAACCGATCGGCCTCGACCGAGACCAGCCCGGTGGGCGTGTCGACCTCCACGAGGTAGGCGCCGTCGTGCATGCTCACGCTCGTGGGTGTGGCGAACCGGATGACGTCCATGCGTTCGGACAGGCGGTCGGTGATGCGCTTGGCGATCTCGGCGTCCTCCTGCTTGAGGAGGCCCTCACCTCGCACGACGATCGTCACCTTCGAGCCGAACGCGTCGAAGACGTGAGCCATCTCGCAGGCGATGAACCCGCCGCCGAGGATGACGAGGCGCTCGGGGACCTCGTCGATCCGCATGATCGTGTCGGACGTGTCGTAGGGGACGAGGTCGAGCCCCGGAAGCGGGGGCACGTGGGCGCGGGCCCCAGCGGCGAGGACGAACCGGTCCGCTGTGATCTGCTCACCGCCGACCTGCAGCGTCTTGGGCCCCACGAAGCGGGCGTCTTCCTCGAAGACGGTCACGTTGGGGAGGCCGATGCGGTACTGGCGGCCGCCGGCGGCGATCGGGTCGATGCGGCCGAACGTGCGATCGCGGATGTCGCGCCACCGCACGTGATCGAGGCTCGCGTCGATGCCGAGGCGGGCGCCCTCGCGAAGGTGTTCCACGATGTCGGCGGGGTAGATCAGCATCTTGGACGGGATGCATCCGACGTTCAGGCACGTGCCGCCGAAGGTGCCGCGCTCGACGATCGCCACGTTCCAGTCATCGAAGCGGTCATCGAGAATGCTGTTGCCGGAGCCGGTGCCGATGATGCAGAGGTCGAAGTGTTG
>CALMLJ010000573.1 GCA_937868025.1 uncultured Acidimicrobiaceae bacterium | reverse complement strand
TTCCTGGCCCCACCGTTTCCCCCGAAGCCCACCTGAGACCCGGCATGCGGCCCAACGACGGGTCAGTACCGCGCCTCAGACCTGCGGGTAGACGGAGCACATTGCCGTGATGCCTCAATGCGCACATCGACCCGCTCCGCTCGGTCGGCGGGGTCACTCGGTCGACAGTTCGATCAGCGAAGGCTCGGCTGCAATCGAACGATGAAGCCAACGCCGCCGGGTCGGTAACATCGCGGCCGGGCGAATAGCGGCCGTCCTTGCGACGAAGAGGCCGAGGACCTCGTCGTGCGACGCGCAGTCGAACGCCGGCGCAGCGACTGGGACGCCGGCGTGTCCGCGGTTCGAAACGTTCCCCTTCCGGCACACACTGAGTTTCGCTCGGTCTGCAGCGAGATTTGGGGCGTTCCGGACCGCGATCGCACCGGGTGGCGTGGGTCGGTCCGCTCGCGGCGAGCTGACGGGGTGCGGGCAGGCGGATGCCGGGACACCCACACGAAACTGGCGAGATTCAGTGCCTGAAGACGGGGTATCCGCCAAAGCGGATGCTGGCGCCGGCCAGGACGAACAGGACCGCGGCGAGGCTGACGATGCGGATGTGCCACGCAAGGGTCGGCAGGGTCGCGTCCGAGAGCTTCGGAATGACTCGGAACCTGGCGTGCACGGCGAGTCCGACCGTGACCGCCAGGAGGCCGAGCTTGAGCTGGACCACCCGTGCGACCGAGTTACCCTCGAACCAGTGGTCGGGTGAACCGAGGAGGTGCTCGGCGAGCCACAGACCAGTGACGATCTGCACCCCGAGAGCCGGGAGGCCGATCCGCTCGAATCGCTGCTCGAACTGGCTGACGATTGCCGCACGCTGTTGCCGGAGGGCGTCGGGGAGGATCGTCAACGCGAGCACCAGGTGGCCACCGGCCCAGATGGTGGCACCGAGGATGTGCAGGCTCAGGAAGGTGTAGTAGCTCGCCATCTCAGGTTTGCCTCCTCATCGATTGGCCGAGGCGAGTCCAGGTGGACCGATCGGCGTGCGCAGTCGTCAGACACGATCGCTGCTCTTCGTCCCGGCGAGCAGTCCTCCGGCGCGGATCACGATGTCGGCGAGCCAGACCGCCAGCACGGCGGCGAGGACCGGGCCGCCACCGGCAAGGGCCGCGACGGCCGCGATGTTGCCGGCAGTGAGTGAGACCCAGGAGCGGGTGATGGCGAAGCCGGCGGTAAGGCGTTGGTGTCCGCCACGGCGCAGCACGGGGCCGAGGTAGGCGAGCGACGCGACGAGGATCTGCACGAAGCCGCCGATCACAAGGGTTTGCAGGATCGCATGATCGTCGGTCCTCCGCAGGCTGGCGAGCGCCAATGCCACGGTCATCGCCACCCACCATGCGATTCCAGACATCAACTGCAGCAGCCGCGGTCCAGCCCACCGAAGGCGCCCCTTCGAATACACCGGCAGCATTGCGGCGACAACGAGCAGGCCCATCGCATACGTGATGAGTCCGCCCGCGGCGACGCCCGATCGATCGAGGATCTGCCCCGACGCAGCGACTGCGGTGGCGGCGGCGAGAACGAAGAACGTGATGCGCATCGTCGTGGGCGTGGCGCGTGACGACATCTTGCTGCGCACTTGCGTCGCGGCGAAGTAGGGCAGGGTTGCAGCGATGACGAGGCCGACGAGACCGAACACGTTGAGCACCAGGTGCGCCCCGCGAATCTCGACGTTGCGGCTGCCGCCGCGACCGACGCCGAGCACGATCCCGAGCGACATCCCGACAGCACCGGCGACGACAGCGGCCACGTAAGCCTCGATCGCCGGAGCGAAGCGGTCGGTCACCGCCTGACGCAAGATCCGGATCACGATGAAGCCCAACGCAACCATCGCGACGACCACCGTGGCTCCCCCAGCGGCGAACAAGAATTTGCGGTCGGTCTCATGGCCGACGACGAGCACGACCGCACCGATCGCGAGCGCCCATCGCTGCCCACCGGCCACCGCCGGTCGTGGGGCAGGGGCAGACGACCAGGTGACGGCGAGCATCTGGGTGGCGGCGGAGATCGCGCTCAGCAGCCCACCGACGACGAAGAGGTGCAGCGGCATCCACCAGCCGGCGCGCGCGACCATGCTGAGGACCGCCGCCACCGCGAACCCGGCCGCGACAATGAGCCCACGTCGGGTCTGGGCGTGCACCTCAGCGACGCGCCCGGGCGCACCGCGACCGGCGGCTGAGCCGACGTGGGTGTCCGTCGGTTCGGTAGGGAGCGGCACGGATCGGGTCATCGCAGCGCTCGTCAGGTCGATGCGGCTGGATCGAGCGACACGGCGTGACCGAGTAGTTGGTGGCTGTGGACTCGGGCGACGTTGTCGGCGAGGTCGCGGGCGCGTTGCGCGTTGGGTCCGGTCCAGCCGAGCTCGATCGTCTCGTGGAACAGGGTCAGCCATCGCTCGAAGTGCGCTGCGGTGAACTCGCGCTGCGCATGGACGAGCATGTGGGCACGGAACGGGTTGCCCTGATAGCCCGGTTGACCGAGCAGCGCCCGGCACCAGAACGCGGCCAGCTTGGGCAGGTGCTCGTTCCAGTCGACCCGTGCGACCTCGTTGAACATCGGGCCGAGGAGGTCGTCCTGGGTGACGTCGGCATAGAACCGGCGGACCATCTCGGCGATCTCGTCGTCGCTGTCCAGATCACCGGTCGGATCCGGTCGCGGACTGTCTCGCATCAACTACTCCAGACATCGCCTTTGGAATATTTCTAGTATACACTGTGATAAAGTCAGGTGCGAGCAGGGAGAGCAATCAATGTCCGATGTCATCGAAGCACTTGTCGAGCGGGAGTACGCGTTCGGGTTCCACAGCGATCTCGACACCGACCTGGCCCCGAAGGGTCTCGACGAGGACGTGGTGCGGCTGATCTCCGCGAAGAAGGGCGAGCCGGAGTGGCTGCTGGAGTGGCGGCTCGCCGCGTTCTGTCACTTCCTCACGCTCGAGGAACCGACTTGGTCCAACGTTCATCATCCGCCGATCGACTATCAGGACATGCACTACTGGGCTGCCCCCAAGCCCAAGCCGCAGCTCGCCAGCCTGGACGAGGTCGATCCCGAGATCCGCGCCACGTTCGACAAGCTCGGTATCTCCCTGGCCGAGCAGGAGCGTCTCTCCGGGGTTGCGGTCGATGCGATTCTCGATTCGGTCTCGGTGGCCACCACGTTCAAGGCCAAGCTGGCCGAGGCGGGCGTGATCTTCTGCTCGTTTTCCGAGGCGGTGCGCGAGCATCCCGATCTGGTCCGCAAGTACCTGGGTTCGGTCGTCGGATACCGGGACAACTTCTTCGCGGCGCTCAACTCGGCGGTGTTCTCCGATGGCTCGTTCTGCTTCATCCCCGCGGGAGTGCGCTGCCCGATGGAGCTGTCGACGTACTTCCGGATCAATGCCGCCCAGACCGGCCAGTTCGAGCGAACCTTGATCGTCGCCGAAGAAGGGGCGAGTGTCAGCTACCTCGAAGGTTGCACGGCGCCGATGCGTGACGAGAATCAACTGCACGCCGCCGTCGTCGAGTTGATCGCTCTCGACGACGCGTCGATCAAGTACTC
>CALMLJ010000572.1 GCA_937868025.1 uncultured Acidimicrobiaceae bacterium | reverse complement strand
CGAGGTGCACGCGATGCTCTCCGGTCTCACGGCCGGAGCCCGGTCGAAGAAGTAGACCGCCGACCGGGAAGAACGCGCCGCCAGCGACGCGGACCGAACTGACGCGCAGCAGGACGGATCGGCGCTCAGACCGCGGTGTGAGCGCGGGCGCCAGGGCCGACGACGGCGCGCGTCTCGTGGACCCCGAGCACCGTTCCAGGATGATCAGCACAGACCAATTCGGCGCGGACGTCACCGCCGCAGTCCCGATGGGCGATCTGCAGCACCGGCTGGTCGCGGTCCGCCAGGTGCTTCTCGCCCCACTGCTTCAGGGCGACGATCACCGGCAGGAGGTCCCAGCCCCGATCGGTCAGGCGGTACTCGTTGCGCGGACGGCTGCCCTCCTCCCGGTACGGCCGGGTCGCCAGCACCCCAGCGGCGACGAGCTTCTGCAGTCGGTCCGAGAGCACCGCCTCGGACAACCCGATATGGCGTCGGAACTCGTCGAACCGGCGCACGCCGTTGAGCGCGTCTCGGACGATCAGGAGGGTCCACTTCTCCCCGAGGAGGCCCAGGGTCATCGCCACGGGGCACGTCGTGGTGTCGACCTCGATCCAGTCCATGGACTGCAGCGTACCCTGACTTCTTCTTGCGTAGCCAGGGTGGCGACTGGTTGACTTCGAACTCCGCAGCCAGCCCGAGGAGCCCCCATGACCGACGCCGCGCCCACCGTGTCCCCGCACCTGCTCTCCCAGGAGGAGTTCGACGTGCTCGACCTCGACTCGTCATCCGCCTTCATGCGTGGCGCCGGTCTGATCGTCACCGAGGTGACGGGCACATCGGTGGTGGGCCACATCGACCTCACCCGCGAGCACCACACGCCCTGGGGCATCGTCCACGGCGGGGTGTACGCGACCGCCATCGAGAGCGCTGCGAGCATCGGCGCGACGGCGGCCGTGCGCGACCGCAACATGGTCGCCGTCGGCCTCACCAACACGACCCAGTTCCTGCGCTCGCTCACCGACGGTCGGGTCGACGTCGCGGCGACGGCGCTCCACCAGGGTCGCAGCCAGCAGCTCTGGAAGGTCGACGTCACCGACGCGCGGGGCCGCCTCGTCGCCCACGGCGAACTGCGCCTCCAGAACCTCGCCACACCGGCCTGACAGACTCGGTCCATGGACGCACTCCGCACCCCCGACGACCGCTTCGCCGGACTCCCCGGCTACGACTTCACTCCTCACTACGCCGATCTCGGCAGCGCCCGCGGAGAGGCCCTGCGCATGCACTACCTCGACGAGGCGCCAACCGACGGAGCGCCCGACGGAGGCACGACGATCGTGCTGCTGCACGGCGAGCCCTCGTGGTCGTTCCTGTACCGCAAGATGATCCCGATCCTCACCGCCGCGGGACATCGCTGCATCGCACCCGACCTCATCGGGTTCGGTCGCTCCGACAAGCCGACCGAGCTGGACGACTACACCTTCGCCCGCCACGTCGAATGGGTCCGTGAGCTCCTCTTCGACCACCTCCACCTCGACGGAGTGGTCCTGTTCGGGCAGGACTGGGGCGGCATGATCGGCCTGCGACTCGTCGGCGAGCACCCCGAGCGATTTGCCCGCGTCGCCATCGGCAACAGCGGTCTGCCCACCGGCGACGAGCACGTCGCCGAGGCGGTCACCAAGTGGCAGGAGTTCGCCCGCACAGTTCCGTCGCTCCCCGTCGGCGGGGTCATCACGATGGGGTGCACGTCCGAGCTCCCCGCCGATGTCGTCGCCGGCTACGAGGCGCCCTTCCCCGACGACTCCTACAAGGCCGGCGCTCGGGTCTTCCCGTCGCTGATCCCGACCACGCCCGACAACGCAGCGTCGGACGCCAACCGGGCAGCGTGGGCCGAGCTGGCCCGATTCGACCGCCCCTTCCTCTGCTGCTTCAGCGACAGCGATCCGATCACCGCCGGCGCCGACGCCAAGCTGCTCGACGTGGTTCCGGGGACCGCCGGTCAGCCGCACACCACCATCGCGGGTGCGGGCCACTTCCTGCAGGAGGACCGCGGCGAAGAACTCGCCGGCGTACTGGTCGACTGGCTCGCCGAAGGCTGACGCATGGATCCGGCGCTCGCAGCAGCGCTCGGCGCCGCGGTCGGCGCCGCCGTCACGACGTCCCGGCCGCTGAGCGGTGGCGACAACGCCGGGTCGCACCTCGTCCAGCTCGATGACGGCCGAACCGTGTTCGCCAAGTCGCAACCGTCGGGTCCACCCGGGTGCCTCACCACCGAGGCCATCGGGCTCCGATGGCTGGCCGAGACCGACGCGGTTCCGGTGCCACGCGTCATTGCGGTGAGCGACGGCGACCCGCCCGCCGGGGTCCCGAACCTGCTGGTGCTCGAGTGGATCGACGAGGGACGCCCGAACCGACGCACCGACGTCGACCTCGGCGAGGGCCTCGCTGCACTGCACCGCGCCGGTGCCCCGACGTTCGGGCGTGAGGACCGTCGGCCCACGGGAAGCCGCGGGCTCCCCAACGAACCGTGCGATTCGTGGGCCGAGTTCTACGCGACGCAGCGGCTCCTGCCACTGGCGCGGATCGCCCACGACGAACAGGCGCTCCCCGACAGCCTGATCGCCGGCCTCGAAGGGGTCGCGCGACGACTCGACGAGCTCGGCGGCCCACCCGAACCGCCGGCCCGGCTCCACGGCGACCTCTGGGCGGGCAATCGGATCATCGGTCCCGACGGCCGGAGTTGGTTGATCGATCCGGCCGCGCACGGCGGCCATCGCGAGTTCGACCTCGCGATGATGCAGCTGTTCGGAGGCTTCGGTTCGGAGACGTTCGCGGCGTACCGCGCGGCGTACCCGCTCGCCGACGGATGGGCCGAGCGGGTCCCGCTGCACCAGATCGCACCGCTCGTCGTTCACGCCATCAAGTTCGGGGGTGCCTATCGGTCCTCCGCAGCCCGCGCCATCGGCCAATATCAGTAGATGGTCTCCCCCTCCGACGTCCGCCGCATCGCCATCAACACCGGGGGCGGCGATGCTCCCGGTCTCAACGCCGTCATCAGGGCCGTCACGCTCGCCGGGCTCGACCGCGACTGGGAGGTCCTCGGTATCCGCGACGGCTACGACGGGCTGTTCTCCACCGGCGGGGTCATCACCCTCGACCGCGACGCAGTGCGGGACATCACCCACCTCGGCGGCACGATGCTCGGGACGACCAACCGGGGCA
>CALMLJ010000571.1 GCA_937868025.1 uncultured Acidimicrobiaceae bacterium | reverse complement strand
ACGGGTTGTGGTCCGTCGCCATGGGCGCAGCGGCGCATCGGGCGATCGAGCAGGGCCGCGTCGTCGACCTGGCGGAGTGGGACCTGCCCTGACGGACATCACGAGGCTGCCGACCTCAGGGTGGAAAGAGATTTCTCGAGATTTCTTCGACGGGGCTGTCGATTCGTCCGGGGTGCTGCGTCATCCATGTGCCAGCGACGCACAGGGCATCGCTGCAAGAGCACACGGAGAGCCAGATGAGCAGCAACTCGAACCCGAACAACTCGTCCAAGTCGCCGCTGAGTGTGACCGTGTCGGCCGCGATTGCTGCCCCTGCGGATGCGGTGTACGGCCTGATCAGCGACGTGACGCGGATGCCAGAGTTCAGCCCGGAGAACATCCGTGGCGAGTGGCTCGACGGAGCGACCGGCCCGACGGTCGGCGCCCGGTTCAAGGGCACGAACAAGCTGGGTAGCACGACCTGGTCGACGAAGCCGACCGTCACTGCCGCCGAGCCGGGCCGGAGATTCGCGTTCAAAGTGCCCGGTTCCAGCGGGGCGCTGTGGACCTACGAACTCGCCAGCCAGGACGGCGTGACCGTGGTGACCGAGTCGATGGTCCAGCAGAAGGCCTCGTCCCCGCTGATCCGCTGGTTCCAGCGTCGGGCCGGCGTGACCGACCGCGCGGCGAACCTGCGATCGGCGATGACCACCACGCTCGAGCGGGTTGCTGTGGCCGCCCAATGCCAGGCCGTCGCAGACTGCCCCATCGACGTCTGACACCCAGACCGAGCGCCAGTTCGCTGTCCGGGCCGTTCCTTCGCCGATGACCGGTTCATCGGCGCGGCTCGAGACCAGTTCCCATCCCAACCCGACATTCAACGACAACGAAAGGTACAACGAGAACCATGGAATACATGATCCTGCTCTACAGCGACGAGAGCTTCGAGATGCCCGCCCCCGACACCGCCGAGTTCGGCGAGTTCATGGGCGAGTGGATGGCGTACAACCAGAAGCTGATCGACGGAGGCCACTGGGTGGCCGGCGCCAGCCTTCAACCGACCGCGACCGCCACGACGGTCACGAAGGCCTTCGGTGCCGTGCCGTCGATCACCGACGGCCCGTACGTGGAGACCAAGGAACAGCTCGGCGGCTACTACCTCATCTCGGCCGAGGACCTCGACGAGGCGATCGCACTCGCCAAGGAGGTGCCGATCCCCGTCGGCTCGTTCGAGGTGCGACCGATCGCCTTTCGCCCCGACGCCGCCTGAGGGGCAGTGCCGACGACCAGCGACGTCGAGGCAGCCCTCACCCGGCTGGCACGCGAGGAAAGCGGGCGAGTGCTCGCTCTCCTCGCGCGCCGTTTCCGCGACCTCGACCTGGCCGACGAAGCCGTGCAGGACGCTCTCACCACGGCCGCTCGCACATGGCCCGTCGACGGTATCCCGACGAACCCTCCCGCCTGGCTCTTCACCGTCGCCCGCAACCGAGCGATCGACCGCCTCCGCCGGGACGCCTCCGCCCGACGTCGTACCCTCGCCGCCGCGCCCGACCTCATCAACGCCGACGAGTCCACGACCTCGGACTCGAGCGGAGGACTCGACATGATCGACGAACGCGACGGCCAGACCATCGCCGAGGACCAGCTCCGCCTCATGCTGCTGTGCTGCCATCCCGCCCTCGATCGGGACGCGCAGGTCGCCCTGACCTTGCGCCTCGTCGGCGGACTCACCACCACGGAGATCGCAGCCGGCCTTCTCGTGCAGGAGCCGACCCTCGCGCAACGAATCGTTCGAGCAAAACGCAAGATCCGCGATGCCGGGATCCCGCTCACCATCCCGGTCGATCTCGCCGAACGCGTCGATGTCGTCCTCGGAGTCCTCTACCTCATCTTCAACGAGGGGTACCTCCCTCGCTCCACTGACACGGTCGTTCGCATCGACCTCGTCGACGAAGCGATCCGGCTCACCCAAGCCCTCGCCGACCTCCTCGATGACGAGCCGGAGGTCCTCGGCCTCCTCGCGCTCGAGCACTTCCACCGAGCTCGCTCAGGCACGCGCACCGACCACGCCGGAGACCTGATCCTTCTCGAGGACCAGGACCGGACTCGATGGGACGGCCCTGAGATCGACGAGGCCAACGGCGTCCTGCTCCGGGCCATCCGCCAGATGCGACCCGGCCCCTATCAACTCCAGGCCGTCATCGCCCGCCACCACGCGATCGCGCGCACGGCGGCCGACACCGATTGGCCGGCGATCGTTGCCGCCTACGGTCAGCTCTCGGCGATGACCGACTCTCCCGTCGTCCGGCTCAACCACGCGGTCGCGATCGCGATGGCCGATGGCCCCCACGCCGGGCTCGCTGCACTCGAGCTCGTCGACGGGCTCGAGAACTACCACCTCGTCCACGCCGTCCGAGGTGAGCTCCTTGCCCGAGCAGGACGACCCGACGACGCCACCGAAGCGTTCACCGCAGCCATCGCCCGTACTACCAACGAGGCCGAACGCCGCCACCTCACCAGACGCCGAGCTGCAACGAGGCCGGCTTGACGGCTGGCGGGAGCGACCAGGATCACGTCCTCACGAACCTCTCGGCACGCCCTGGTGGAGCTGGGGAGAATCGAAGGGAAATCGGCGACGGGCGCGCCATTGCGGGGATCTGGGCTCTCATCTGGCGTCTCGCGAGCTCGGGGGGAGTAACCGGGGGAGTAACGGTCCTCGGCTGTCGTCACGAAGGTGAAGCAGTCAGTCGTCGGCTTCGATCTCGTCCGGTTCGTCGGGCTGATCGTCGGATCGGCCGGAGACGAGCGACCGGATCGTTGCTCCGGCAGAGTCAATGCCATCCACAAGCGCGGAACGAGCGTTGTCGAACGACTCTCGGAACGTCGGCAGCTCGATCTCCAATGCCGAACGATCCAGGAGCCGCTCTCGGGCGAACCATGCCATCGTCTCGTCGAGGTTGACGCCGTGCTCGTGGAGGCGGCGCCGCGCGAGCGGGTTGAACCCTTCGAAGCCGGACGGGTTGAGCAGCTTGGTCGTCGCCTGCTGGAGTGAGTTGAGGAGAACTTGGTCCGCCTCGGTGAGGGCGGCGAGGCGTTCTCTGACATCCTCCACAGTCTCGTTGAGCCGCCTCCGCTCGAAGGTGGCGACATGAGCGACACGCAGCTCCTGCCACAGGACGAAGTTCTGCTCAGCGACGATCAACAATGCGAGCGACTCCTTGATGAGGTCGTCCGTGAGCTCCTCCAGCTCGGCAGAGCGCTGATGCGCGAAGGTCGCGTCGTCGATGTCGCTGATCTCGCGCTGCATGTAGGCGCGGAGGGCTTCGATGTCGCGGGCGATCAGCGGCCCGAGGCCGGCGACTGTCGACCAATCCGTGCTGGAGATGCGCCCCTGGGATCTGACCCGGTCGACGAGCGCTTGGAGGGTGCGTCGGTCGCCGGCGGCGTGGCCGACTCGTTCGGCGCGGGCGAGGGTGACGAGCTTGTCGACCTTGCCCTCGACGCGTTCAACGGCGGCTGCGACATCCTGGATCGCCGCGCGCAGAGCGAGCGTGGCAAGCATAGTCTGGGCGGCGAGCGCCTGCTCCGGGCCCAGCGACACCGACCTCCAGTCGAGGTTGCCGGCGAATGGCGAGTTCCCGGCGGGTCCGGAGCGCACGAAGCCTCGGTTGAAGCCGTCCTTAGTCGGAATTGCGCCGTGCTGTCGAAGTAGCTCCATGGCCCGTGGCGAGAACTCGAAGTACTCCCGATGTGTGTTGACGAGCGCAGCGACGCTTCCGGCGACGGCGAGCCCGTCGGCGAGCACGCGCTTCGTGCTGTTCGAGCTGACCATCGCCGTCACCTGGTCCACGTACGCCATCACGGCGCTCGGGGTGCCTTGCACCAGGACGCCGGTGCCTACAACGACGAGTTCTACCGACTCCGGCTCGTCGTTCTGGTCTCGCTTCCGCCACGCCACGTTCGCACTTTACGAAAGTTCGACGATCCACGGTCTGGGGCGATCGGATACCTCAGTGATTGGCGCCGTCCGCGAGTCGGTCGATCCCTCAGTCGCGGCCGGAGCGTTCTCGTTCCACGAACGACTCGACGGACGCCCGAGTGACCCTGACAGCACGACCGATGTGCACCGTCTCGAGCTGTCCGCCGGCGATGAGTTCGTAGACAGTGCTGCGCCCGATCGCCAGCACGTCGGCGGCCTCGGTGATCTTGAGCAGTAGCCCTGGAGAGCGAACGGCGGAGGAGTTCATGCCGACCTAAGCGCGCGGAACAGAACGCGTCAGCGAGTGCACAGTCTGGCTCCCAAGGGAGCCTCCGGCATCGGCCACCCGCCGATTGACGCTGAGGTGTCAAGGCTGATCCGTTCGATGTCAGACCTTCGTATCAGGATGATCCTGATGACACGGGAGGCCGGCCGATGATGGAGAGCGGAGACCGCCGTCGGACCACTCTCGACTGGCTTGTCGCCAACCCCGTGATGGCGGTCCGCCCATGGCGTGACGAGGTCATCGAAGAGCAGGGCTTCGACGCTCGCCACGTGTACGTCGAGACGTTCTGGCTTCCCGTCCTCGGCCCCTCAGCAGTGCTTGCACTCCGTCGGTTCGCCGATTGGATGGACAGTCGGCCCGTCGGAGTCGAGGTCGACCTGGTCGACCTCGGAGCGTCGCTCGGTCTGGGTGCCGGAACTGGTCGCCACACGCAGATCAACCGGACCATCGGACGTCTCGTGGACTTCGGCATGGCTCGCATGTGCGGCGACCACTTGGAGGTGCGGACGACTCTTCCGCCGGTCCCGCTTCGAGTTCGCAGGCGTCTCCCACCGTTGCTTCTCGACGCCCTCGACGAGCACGAGCTCCGCCAGTCAAGCCTCACCTGAACCACAGGTGGCCGGTCGAGGAAGCCGTCCACCGAGTCCGTTTCCCGCCTTGGTCACCCCTGACCACCAGACCACGCCCGACGTGGTCACCGCTGACCACTTCCATCCAAACAAGGAGTACACCCCATGCGAACCATCGAGTTCATCGGCGTCCGGGGAGGCCATGGCACCACGACCATCGCTCTTGCCGCCGCCGCAACCTTCGCCGCCGGCGGCCCGACCGGCATCGCCGCTCACGACCCCGACGCGCTGTGCGTCGCCGTCGGCACCGTCTTCGACGATCTTCCCGTCCAACTCGCCGAGGGCGTGTCCCTGAAGCCTGATGGCCCCGGGCTCCAGGTCGTCGATGCTGGGACTCTCGAGCAGTACCTCGATCTCGGACCTTTCGACGACGATCCCGCACAGGCGCATCTCGGCGCCCGGGAGCGCCTCCGCATCGGAGTGCTCCGGGGGCCGGACTACGTCGGTCTCCGCACGCTGTGCGCCCACCAGGAGGCCCAGCTGGACGGAGTCGTCGTTCTCGGCGAGACCGGCCGGGCGCTCGACCACCGTGACGTCGAACACGTCACGGGCCGACAGGTCGTGGCCGTTGTCGATCACACGCCGGTTGTCGCTCGTGCGATCGACGCCGGTCTCTTCCTGCGCCGCTGCAGCCGGCTTCGTGAGTTCGCCCAGCTCCGGTCGTGGATCGCCCAGATCGCCGCTGAGGAGGTCCCGTGCGCATCTCACGCGTGACCGCTCGACCCGCTCCCGACTCGCGCTCTCGGACCGTGGTCAGGAAGTGGCACAGACTGGCTTGTTGCGCAAGGCGCAACAAGCGGACGAGGGCGGACGCAGGTACGCCGGTGCCTGATTCCGCTGCGCGGCCTCGACGTGGGTGGCCTGCAGTGCCCGCGACGTCGGCCTGAGGGGTGGTCGTGTACCCGAGCCCGGCGGGCCGAACCTGGACGCCGACAAGATGTCAGGCCTCGGTGGTCTACTGGCAGACTGTGAAGCGATCCGGTTTAGGAGGTGGTCTCGATGTCAGAGCGGTCGTACTTGTTAAAGCTCGATGCCATGGCCGTTCCCCCGGGGGAGATTGAGTTCCGGGATCTCGTCGATCTTGCCGACGCCCTTCAGCTCACGGCGACTCGTATCGGCCGACAGGTGGGGCGCGCCGAGGGGCCGGGCCGTGCGTCGCGGGGTATTGACGACGCCAGCTCGTTGAGGCTTCGAGGGCTGCAGAAGGGGTCCACGGGCGTTGACTTCGTTCTTGGCAATGCCAGCTCCTTGCCTGACGTTACGGACGAACTTCAGATCAAGCAGCGTTTCGAAGAGATCGTCGCCAGCATCGCCACGAACTCTCCACCGGAATGGGTGAGCCCGCTCGTGGCGAAGGCGGCGGAACGAGTCGCGGCGAGCATCATCGCCTCGGGAGCGAGGTACTTCTCGTTCTCCTCGACAGGGTTGAACGGTCGGATGATCACCTCAGCTCCTGTCGCTGTCGACAAGCTCGACGTCGGGGTGTGGAAGGTCGAACCCAAGGTCACGACCGAGTCGATCTCGGTGACCGGACTGTTGGAGGCGGTCGACATCCGTGCGAACAGGTTCCGAGTCCGAGACGACATCGGTAACGACATCCGCATCGAGGACGTGGCTGATCTTGAGAGCGCAGCCCACCTCATTGGACAACGTGTCGTCGCTACCGGGGTAGCAGAGCGCGATGACCGGAGTCGTGTACGGCTGATTGAGCCCTCGCTCGTCGCTGAGCAGCTTCCCGACAGCTGGTTCCTCCTTCCATCGGATCAGTCGCCACCGCGCACGAGATTCCCAGACCTGCCGGTCGCCGGAGTGACGGACGACGAGATCGAGGCCTTTCTCGCTGAGATCCGTGCATGATCGATCGGTCGATCGAGCCGTCGCCAGGACTCGGCCCAGCGGTTGTCGTCGACACTGACGTGTACTCGCGGATCGTGTTACCCGGGAGAGGTCGACGGGCCGCGCATCCGGAGAGGGCGGATTGGCAGGAAGCACTCATGGGCCAACGCCTTCTCATCGCGGTTCAGACGCGGGTCGAGTTGCTCTCGATGCCGCTCCTGAGCAGGAACCCGTGGTCAGAGGCGCGGATCAAGGAACTGGCGGACCACGTGGCGGGTCTCTCGATCTTGCAGGTGACTGACGAGGTGCAGACGACCTTCGTAACGCTGACGGGCAGTCTCCGTTCCGGTGGCCACGCGCTTGGAGACAAGGTCCACACCGGCGATCGATGGATTGCCGCGACAGCGCTCGCCCACGGGCTTCCGATTGCTTCGATGGACGGAATCTTCGAGGGGGTCCCAGGACTTGGGCTCGTTCGGCCTGACGCGGAGTAGCCAACCCAG
Source organism: uncultured Acidimicrobiaceae bacterium (assembly GCA_937868025.1). The sequence continues at coordinate 46,270 of CALMLJ010000571.1, read as the reverse complement.
GTCGAGAACCCGCCCGATCAACGCGTAGGTCTGCCCAGTCACGCGAAGTCGGGACCGCGCACTGAGGCGAGACAGCTCAGGTCCATCGGGCGACCGGGGTCTTCGAGGAACACCGCCATGAGGGTCTCGGCACATGCGTCGCCGGTGATGCCGTGACCGCGATTCGGCCACAACGCGTACGTGGACTTGGTGAGGCGTGAGGCGACGCGTTCGCTCCCCGCCGGCGGGGTGACAGGGTCGTACTGCCCCGCGACGACGAGGGCGGGGACGTCCCACGTCACCGGCGTGTTGATGGCTCTCGACGTCGCTTCCACGGGCCACTCCTCGCAGGTCGTCTCGGCCAGCAGCGTTCGAAGGCGACCGGGGTTGGCGATGACGGCATCGTCATCCTCGGCCGCGAGTCGGGCGTAGTCGGCACAGTCGACGCTGAGGCTCGTCCCCCACACGATGCTGCGGTGGAACGCCACGTTCTGTCGGATGAGTTCCGAGACGATCGCAGTGTCGCCGGCGGCCAGGGCCCCAATGAGCCGAGGGAGAACGGGGATGAGTGCTGGGTCGTACATCGCCTGTGAGATCCCGGCGAGCACGTCGGCGCCGGTGATGACGAACGTCTCCGTGACGCGTCATCCGCCGCTACTTCGACGACAATCGGCGTCGCGTCGTACCGCTGTTCGACGGTTCCGATCTCGCCCGGGAGGTCGGGGTGCGCCGTCCGACAGACGGCGTTCTGGGCACAACCGGCGAGGAGTTGGTCGAGTGCTCGTTCGGTCGATTCCCGGCGTGCCGAGAGGCCGCCGGAGGTCACGTCGCTCACGGAGTCGAGGATGACGGACCGGATGCCGTCGGGGACGAGCGGAGCGCCGCGAGCGCCAGGCGAGCCCCGTAGCTGATGCCGAGGATGTTCCACTGCTGTAGCCGAGCGTTCGACGGATCGCGTCGAGGTCGCGGACGCTCGCTTCGGTGTCGTAGTCGTCGAGGTCGATGCCGGAGGCTTCGAGCCGTCGGCGGCACGACGACGTCGCGTCGGCAAGCGCGGCCCGCTCGGCGGTGAAGCCGGCGTCTTGTTGGAGGTTCGCGAGCCAGGCGCTGTCGCGCTCGGGGCAGTCCGATCGGGGCTCGGCTCGGCCGGCGCCGCGCTGGTCGCAGAGCACGATGTCGCGGTGGGGGTCGCTCCAGTGCTCAGCGACCTCGGTGATCGATCCTCCTGGTCCGCCGGTGAGTACGACGAGTGCGTCGGGCCGCCGGTCGTCGGTGGTCGCTGGGATCACGACGACCGGCAGGGTCAGGGTGTCGGCCGCCGGATCACTCCAATCGGTCGGGACCTCCACCCGCGTACACCGGGCAGATGGGGGAGTGCCGACGGGACACGGCCACGGCCACAGCTCCGCCGTGTGGGCTGCCGTGGAACGGGGCTGCGTGCCTCGCTCGTGGCGTCGTGGCTGCACCCCGCGACGCAGGCGAGTGTGGCGCACACGGCGACGGCCTTCGCCCGTGCCAGTGCGGGCGGGTGGCGCGTCGTCCGGTCTTGGGAGCGCTGCCGGCGGGGTGGCGGGCATTGGATCACGATCCACCCGCGCTACGGAAAGAGGGGCCGCTGGCAGAACCATGCGTCGACCGGCACGTTCCAGCCGTACTGGGACAGGTTCGACGCGGTGACGAACGTCTCGGCCCCGCCGAGGCTCAGGCACAACGCGAATGCACTGGCCACGTCCGGTGCCCGGACGATCGTCTCGACCGAGGGCGACGCGCTGGTGCAGGTTCCGTCCGTGAGGAAGTGCTGCAGCGCGTTGCCGAGCTGGTTTTCCTCGCCGCTGAACTGAACGCTTCCGAACAGATCCGGCAGTGTTGCGTTCGGATAGCAGCCGGCGGCGAGCCACGGAGGCACCACCGTCGTGGTCGTGGTCGTCGGTGGCGGTCCGCCGGGTTCCGGCACACACCCTGCGCCGGCGAGGGCGGCGATGCCACTGACGAGGGTCGCGGTTGCGGCGCTTCGAAGGCGGCCGTGAGAACGGAGGTTCATGTCGCTGGTCCTTGTGCTGGTCGAAGGGGTCGACCGTGATCCTCCGCTGCCACCGAACGCTTTACCTCCCCCGGGTGGCGGAGATGACCGCGACTCGAGGACTACCCCGGCTCGGGGCGATCCTCAGAGAGGCGCGCTCGGTAGGCCGTGGCGAGCTGGGTGCGCCCGGTGAGGTCGAGCTTGCGGAGCACGTTGGACACATGGGTCTTCACGGTCGCCCGCCCGACGATCAGTCGCTCGGCGATCTGTGGGTTGGTGAGCCCCTCGGCGACCAGTTCGGCGACGGTGAGCTCCGTCGGCGTGAGGCTGTCCCACCCGAACGTCGGCCGTCGGCGATCGCCCCGGCCTCGGCGCGCCATCTCGACGAGCTCGCCGAGGTCCGGGACGTTCCCGTCGAGGAGCTGTCGGCGAGCTTCGGTCACGCCGGACCTGATCGTTGCGGCCCGCTCCGCCCGGCCCCCGACCTCGTCGTCGCGACTGAACAGTTCGAGCGCGTCCAGTACCGCCGGGATCGCTCCGAGTCCCCACAGGGTGTCGAGAGCGCTGGCGGACCGCGTGTCGGCGCGGCGCGGCTCGCCGGCAAAATGGTCGAGGCGTGCGAGGACCAGTTCGCCTCGAGCTGCGTCCAGCCGATTGCCAACGTCGGTCGCGTCGGTGACCAGGCGATCGGCGACGGTGCGGGCGGCGTCGACGTCGCCGCTCACGAGGTGCGCGGTCGCGATGGTGTGATCGAGCCAGTGTCGGTAGACCGACGACCACTCGACCCCCGGATGCGACCGGAGCGTGACCAGGCCTTCTGCGGCATCGGCCGCCGCCCCCGTCCCGATGAGGGCTCGGGCGCGCGCGTCGGCGAAGAGTGGGATGAACTGGAGCTCACCCGCCCGGTGGTACTTGTCGATGGCGTCGTCCATCGCCTCCAACGCCGCGTCGAACTGGCCGTCGGCGATCGTCAGCCAGGCGTCGACGGCGTCGAAGCACGCGGTCACGCTGATCGACGTGAATCCGTCGGCGAGTCGGCGACCTCGTTCGATCGTGCGACGAGCGTCGCCCCACCGGCCGAGCTGGTGCTCGCAGATGCACCGGCGGGCATCCGCGTCGAGGGCGAGACGGCGGGCCTGGAGTCGGGAGGCCGCGGCGTCCGCTTCGCCGAGGTGGGTGAGGGCATCGCCGGGTCGACCGAGGAACGTCAGAGCGAGCGCTGCCCCACAGCTCCCCCAGGCTGCCCACGCATGATCTCCGGCGGACGCACACACGTCGCGGCCGTTCGTGAGCGTGTACAACGCCTCGGCTGGCCGGTGCCAGGTGGAGTGAGCGGCGCCGAGGACGATGGCCCGACCCTGTGATCGTCGGTCACCCGCTCGATCGGCCGCCGTCGTCGCACGCTTCAGCGCGTCGACGATCTCCTCGTGGTCGCCCCTCGAGGTGGCGAGCAGCGCAGCGGCCACCAGCCCCGGCGCTGCGGTGGCGGGATGGGTGCCGTCATCGACGGCGGCCGCACGGGCCGCCCAATCGAGGGCCTCGTCGATGAGACCCTCGTAGAAGCACAGCGGCGCGAGGTGGTGGATCAGCTGCCAGATTGCGCCGGCCTGCGACGTCTGCTCGGCGTGGTGGATCGCGGCCCGTGCGTCGTTCAGGAGTCGTCGTGCCGAGACCGCGGCGTCGGCAGGGTCCGGACCGTCGAAGCCGGGAGCTATTTCCTCGGCCCGTGCCAGTACCCACGCCAGGTGGCGATCGCGCACCGACGAGGTCTCGCCGGACTCGTCCAACCGATCCTCGGCGAAGGCTCGGACGGTCTCGAGGAGTCGCAGACGGCCGTCGCTGGTCGGGGCGACGAGCGACCGCTCGACCAGGCGATCGAGCGCGGCGGTCACGGCCTGGCCGCCATCGACCGCCACCACGTCCGCCCGTTCGAACGAGTCGCTGAACGCCGCCAACCGGCGGAACGTGACGCGCTCGTCGTCGGCGAGCAGGTCGTGACTCCATCTGATCGACGCCTCGAGAGTGCGCTGGTGTGGCTGAGCGTCCCGCCGAGTCGCCGACAGGATTCGGAAGCGATCGTCGAGAGCTGCGGCGAGGTCGCCGAGCGGCGTGGTGGCGGCTCGGGCCGCGGCCAACTCGAGCGCCAGCGGGATGCCATCGAGACGGGTGCAGATGCGATGGACCGCCAGGACCGACTCGTCGTCAGCGGGCGTCTCCACCCCGACGCGGCTGAGCCGATCGAGCAGGAACTCACCCGCCTCACTCGCCGCGATCGCGACACGATCGTCGTCGGACGCGACCGTGAGCGGAGGGATCCGACGAACGATCTCCGCCGCGAGCCCCATCGGTTCGCGGCTGGTGACCAGGACGTGCAGGTCGGCACACTGCTCGGCCAGCTCGGTGACCAGGCCGGCGACTGGTTCGATGAGGTGCTCGGCGTTGTCGAGCACCAACAGCTGCCGCCCATGGCCGAGTGCCTCGATCACCGCGAGACGTCGTCCGTCGGTGCTCTGGTGGTGCACGCCGACCGTCGCGGCGAGTTCGTCCACGAGGGTGGTGTCGTTCCCCAGCGCAGCGAGCTCTGCCCACCGGATCGAGTCGAACCCGTCGGCGGTGGCCAGTGCCGCCTCGATCGCCAGTCGCGTCTTGCCGGCACCGCCCGACCCGGTGAGCGTGACCACTCGTTGCGCCCGGACGGCCTCGACGAGGACTGCGAGGAGGTCGCTCCGCCCGATCAGCGGAGTCGGGGGGAGGGGGACCGTCTTGGCGACCGTCTCGATCGTGCGGATCGGCCCCGATGTCAGGCCGGGGCCCCGCACCTCGAACACCGCGGTCGTTCCTGCAGTGCCGTAGAAGCGATGGCGTCCGAGGTCGAGCAGCCTGACCCCGTCCGGTGCCGTGCCGATCAATGAGGCCGCCGCGCCGGACACGAGGATCTGTCCGGATCTCGCCGCCCCGAGGAGCGCCCCTGACCTCGCCCGGGCCGCCATCGAGGGGACACCCGTTGCGAGGTCCACCTCGCCGACGTCGACGGATATGCGGAGGCCGGGATCGACGTGGACCGCCGCGTGGGAGCGCAGTCGTGCGATGCCCGCGTCGAGGGCCGCGCCGACCGTGTCGAACAGCTCGATGTCCGCTCGGTCGGCGCGCTCAGTCGGACGCCCCGACCGGAGGATCGCCCGAATGCCGGCTGCGTCGGGAGTGTCGTTCACCCGCTGGTGGTGAGCTGATCGATCAGCTCGTGGTGGTCGAACAGCAGCCGCTCGTGTGTCAGCAAGCCGTCGACGAACCGCATCAGCAGCACGAACGGCAGCGAGATCGACCGACCGGTTGGCTCGAGCACGACGCCGTGCGGGAGCTCGAGAACGCCGGTGTGGGTTCCGGTGACCGTCGCTTCGACGACTACACGGCCGTCGGCGGTCGAGGTGGTTGCGTCGATGCCGAAGTGGGTGTCGGGCAGGCCGGTCATCATCGTGATCTCCCGGGCGAAGCTCCCCGCCAAGTCGAGCTCGGCGTCAGGCCACTCGACACGGTAGTCGGGGGACAACATCGCAGCCGCGGCGTCGATGTCCCGCCCGTTGATGTGGCCGATGAGCTGGCGAGCGAGGAGCTCGTCGGGGTGCATTGCGGTGAGATCTGCGAAGTTCGTGGTCATGGGTCGATCGTGCTGTTGATCATCGGTCGGAACCTCCGCCATCTGACGGAGACGGGTGTGCGGCGCGAGCACACGTACCCGATCGCCAGCAGGGCGAGCGACACGACGACGCCGACCTCGTCGACGACGTTCAGCTTGAGGGCGCGGCCGTCGCTGGTGTTGTCGAAGCGCTCGGTGCAGAGCGCCTTCGGTCCCTCGGCGCCTGAGAGGCGCTGAACCCGCTTGGCGTTGATCTGGCGGCCCTCGAGGCGAAGCTGTTTGTGTGCGCGCCGCCACGCACGTCCTTCCGATACCCCGAACCGGTCGCGCAGCATGTCCATCGCCGTGGGCTTGCGGTTCGGGGTCAGAGGTTCCCCCCGGGGATCTCCCGCGGCTTGTCGATGTCAAGGGGCTGCTTCGCGACCAGCTTCTTGAGTCGGGCGTTCTCCGCCTCGAGCGGCAGTCCCTTGAGCCGTCTCGCGTCGTCGGCCTTCATGCCGCCGTACTGGGCGGCCGCAGCGATGCCAGGTCGACTCGGCGATCTCCAGATGCTGACGCACCTCGTCACGCTCAGCGCCGCCAGCCAACATCTGTTGCCCTCGACGAGCTTGCGGATGATCTGGTCGGGCGTGTGCAGACGTCGTGCCAGGAGGCTGGCCTCCTCGGCCCGATTCTGGGCAACGGCGCACAGTCCCCGGACAACTACACGGGGGTCACCTGAGCACCGACAAGTCGCACGGCTTCGAAACCGAGACCAGCGTCGCGGCGCAACCGGTGACCGGGACGGAGGGCGAGGTCAAAGGCACCCGCCGGTAGCGTGTGGAAGACGACAACCACACCGAGCATCGCCAGAGCCTCGAAGGAGTCGAGTAGCGCGCGGAGCTGGTTGCCGAGGACGAGCTCGGGTCGGGGTGCGCGGAACCGGTCGGCTCGGGCTCGAGACGCCCATGCGAACAAGGTCGCCGTTGCCGATGTCCGGTCGAGGCCTCGTTGCCCGGTCAGCCGCCGGCTCCGGCCTCCAGGCTCTGCAGTACCAAGTCGATCGGGTAGCCGTGGAGCGACGCCGCGGGGCACCTCGCCTTCAACCAGCGGTAGAGCTCGATCAGCTTCGCGGTGGCCGTCGCCGCATCGGGCACCGTCCCCTGACCCACGGCGCCGGCCGCCGCCGAATCCAGCGAGCCCATCAGCCAGTTGAAGGTGTCCACGATCTCGGACGGGGGTCGGGCCGTGTCGCGCAACCGCTTGTGTGCCTCAAGCTTCTCGGTCAACGTGTGCTTCGACCCGTCCAGCACGTACTCGAGCTCGTAGTCGGCGTAGGCGGAGCAGAAGGCGCTCGGGTCGGCGGGTGTGGACGTCGTCGTGGTCGTCGACGACGACGCCGACGGATCGTCGGGGATCGAGTACTGGATGGTGGCATCGGCACTGGCGCTCAGGCCGACCATCCCGAAGCCGCTGGTTGCGCTCTGGAGCAGCCGCTCGACCGGTCCGATGACGGTCGCGACGATGTCGGACACTCCCGGGATTCCGGCGAGCCGTCCGACGATCGCCGACCGCAACCCGGCGATCTGTGCCTCGGCGATCCGCCGCACCTCCTTGAACGCGTCGACGTCGACCCGAGCCCTGACCACCAGCGGGTCCCGCGTCGAGCGGGCGCTCTGCTTGACGGCCGACGGTTGTCCGACGGCGTGGAACCTGAGCAGCGCCGTCTCGTCGGAGCCCAACGCACCGGCCAGCGGGTCGTCGATCACCGAGTAGGTCGCGCCGGCGGAGGCGGGGACGGTCCAGGCCACCTTGGTTCCGGGCTCCACGCCCTTCGGGAACGCGACCCCGAGCGACTCCGCGCATCCGGTCAGCTCCTTCGGCCACTTCGCGGCGAGGCTCTCGACGTGCAGACGGAACCGACCGCTGTCGCCGACGTCCGGCTCGGTGCCGGTGACGTAGGGCTGGTTGCGGTTCGGTGCCAACGTTGCCCTCCAGCCCTTGATGAACGACCCGAGCTCGGCAATGATCGCCAATGCGGTCACAGCGAAGCTGAGCACCCGCACGATGGGCTGGGTGATGGCGCTGACGAGGCCGCCGATCACCCCTCGGGCGAAGTCGACCGCCAGGTTGAACAACCCGGAGAGGAACGAACCGATCGCGCCGGCCGGACCGGTCTTGCCCAGGAAGTCGGGGCTCAGCTTGATCGCCTCGAACAACGAGCTCATGGTCCGCTCGAAGAAGCCCTGGATCGCCAGGCAGGTCGGGGTGCCGTCCGCCACCAGCGCCTGTCGCCCGTGCCGGGGCGACCGCGTCTCCAACGAGATCGCGTCGGCTGACGACTCGGATGATCCGCCGAACGCATCGTGCACGAAGAGTGCGAGCACGGCGTCGGGAAACACAACGTCGGGCGAACGGGTCCAGTCCTGCTCGCCCACGACGTCCCGGGCGAGCGACGACGCCGGAGTGCCGCCGCGAGCGATCCAGGCGCCGATGAAGTACGAGAGCGGTGGAGCGCCTTCGGGCACCGGCAGCGCGGCGTCGAGCTCGGAACCGGTGAGCCCCTGGCCGCCATCGACGCCGAGCTGCATCGTCGAGACCTGCCATGGGGTGTAGGCCAAGCCCGCGAATGTCGCGCTGATCGACGGCACCAGCTGGAGGCCGACCGCCTCGAAGTCAACCGCGAGGTCGATCGGCGCCCCGCCACCCTCGGGGTCGGCTGCGGCGGCCGTTGCGGCGCCGTCGGCCCGGTCACCATCGCTGCTGCACCCGAGCGACGAGGCGACGACGGCCACCACCACCACCACCACGCTCGTTACCCACCGCCTCGTGACACGCATCCGGCTCTCCTTCCGAGCGACCCCCAAACAGTAGGGGGGCGGTCGTCGCCGAACATCGGCCACCTGGGGGAGGTGGCCGGGCGTGCATCAGCGGTCGAGCTGGTCGCTGGCCGCTGCCGGAACGCGGCCGCCAGACGGGCCCGTCCCGGGCGATCGAGCTTGCGGAGGATGTTGGACACGTGTGTCTTGACCGTGATCGGCCGACGATGAGTCGTTCGGCAGTCTGGGGTTCGTGAACCCATCGGCGACCGGGTCGGTGAAGAGCCGCTCGGCGGGAGTGAGGCTGTCCGACCCGATCGCCGGGCGCCGTCACTCGCCGCGACCACGGCGCACCACCTCGACTAGGCCCGTGAGATCCGGATCGGAACTGGACCGGAGGTCGGCACCCGTCGCGTGGACGCCGTCGACGATGGCCTACCCACGCTCGGAGCGCACACCTGCCTCCTCGGTCTGCCAGTTCTGTCGCCTGATGTGGCAGACAGGCGCGGTACCTCACGGCACGGCACGAAGCAACGTCGCCGAACGCCAGAACCCCCGGAAGTCCGGGGTGGACGGGCTCCGACCGTACCCGGCGGGACGAGTCGGATCGAACTTGCGGCCCGAAGGTCAGCTCTGACTCGGCGCGCTTAGGTCGGTGTGCTGAACATCGGACTTCTCGCGCCTGGTGCGGGCGAGTACTACATCGGCGAGGTGGCCTCGTCCGCCGAGGACTACTACACGGGTCGGGGCGAGACTGCTGGCCGATGGGTTGGCTCGCTCGCCGATGAAATCGGACTCTCAGGCGAGGTCAACCCGGACCACTTCCGCGCAGTGCTCGCAGGCAAGGATCCGTTCTCGAGCGAGCAGTTTGTGCATCGGAAGGCAACCGGCGCCCGCTCCGCCCATGAGGTCATGCCGGCGGAGACACTCGACGTGCTGCAGGCCGCGTCGTTTCTAGGCGTGTCCGGCCAGTACGTCAGACGACTTCTTGCCGACGGCCAGCGGTATGCGGAGCAGCTCGCCGCCGAGCCAGGCGCGGATATCGCTCCGCCGAAGAAGTACCTCGTCGGCGAACGCTCGCGAGTCGGTTCCGCTGTCCTGCCTGCAGTGTCGGGCCCAGTTCCGTGGCGAATCAGCGGCGCCGAGTTGATGCGGTTCGCAGAAGCGCGGCAGGAGAAGAAGTTCCGGCCCGGCTACGACCTGACGCTTCGACCGCCGAAGTCCGTCAGCGTCCTGTGGGCGCTCGGCGGGCCGCAGATCGCCGCCGAGGTCCGGGAAGCTCACCGGGCGGCAGTCGACGCGGTCGTCGCCTACTACGAGCAGCACGTGGTTCGTGCCCGGAAGCCGAAGTCGAACCGGAGAGTCGAGACTGACGGGATCATCGCCGCCGCCTTCGATCATCGAACGTCACGGGCCGGCGACCCGCTTCTGCACACGCACGTGGTCACGGCGAACATGACCCGAATCCGCGACGAGGAAGGCAACACGGTCTGGCGGTCGGTCGAGTCCTCCAACCTCTTCGAACATGCAAAGGCCGCTGGTTGTCTGTACCAAGCTCACCTTCGCTACGAACTGACCAAACGTCTCGGGGTCCCGTTCTTCCCTGCCAACAACGGGCACGCCGAGATCGACGGGATCCCTGCGGAGGTGATCGACCTCTTCTCGAAGCGCCGCAACGAGATCGAGGAGGAGCTCGCTGCCACGGGACGCTCGTCGGCACGTTCGGCGCAGATGGCCACGCTCGAGACCCGTAAGGCCAAGGACTACTCGGTGGACGCTGACACCCTCACCGCTCGCTGGGTTGAGGAGGCGGCGTCCCTCGGGTTCGATCAGGCGGCGGCGCAAGCGTGCCTTGGTGGCTCTCGGGTGGTCACCCTGGATCCGGATCAAGAGGAGCGGATTCTTGCCCTGCTCGCCAGCCCGTCGGGCATCTGCGCACAGGCGTCGACGTTTCGTCGATCCGACGTGGTCGAGGCGATATCGACGATGGTCGGCTCGTCGGCGACAGCGTCGGAGATCGGTGAGCTCGCTGATCGGTTCCTGACTGGTGCTGGAGTGGTAGCCGTCAACGTGACGGCTGAGTCGACCGGGCGAGGCGGCCGGTCGGCGCAACAGCGGTGGACCACCGTCGAGTTGGCCCAGATCGAGAGTCGCCTCCTCAAGTTGGCTCAGCAGCCGATGGTCAGCCCTGACCACCGTGTCATCGACGAGGCCGTCGCCGATGTCGTATCGAGTCGCCCCGAGTTGTCCGATGAGCAGGTTGCGATGGTCGTCGCCGTCTGTACGTCCGATCGGGTCGTGCTTCCGGTCGAGGGGCGCCCTGGGGCGGGTAAGACGTATGCGACCGAGGCGGTGGTTGCGGCTCACGTGGAGTCCGGCCGTCCGATCGTCGGATGCGCCGTGTCCGCTGCCGCGGCAACCGAGCTCGAATCGCAGGCTGGATTCTCTCGCTCGACCGTTGAGGCGATGACCGTGGCGAAGCTGCTGCACGACCTCGACCGATTTGGTCCGCTCGCAGGCGGAACGACGGTGGTTGTCGACGAGGCGTCGATGATCGGCACGCGTGATCTCGCACGTCTCGCCGAATGCGTTGCGGACGTGGATGGACGAGTGGTCCTGATCGGCGATCCCGATCAGCACGGTTCGGTTGAGGCCGGAGGAGTCTTCGCCCGCCTGTGCCACTTGGACGGTGAGGGACTCGTCCGCTTGGCCGAGAACCGTCGCCAGGACGATCACATCGACCGCCTGGCGATCGAGGACTACCGCATCGGGCTGATTGCCGAGGCCGTCCAACGCCTCGACGACGCGGACCGGGTAGTGCGGTCGGCCACCGCCGGTGAATCCTTCGACGCGATGGTGGCCGACTGGTACGCCGCCCGCTGCATTGGCTCGGCGGACCCCATGATCGCCGGCCCGAACTCCACGCGTCGGGCGCTCAATGAGCGAGCGCGCGTGATCCTCAAGGCGGCCGGAGAACTCGACGGGCCAGCGGTGTGCATCGCTGGCCGCGAGTTCCAGTGCGGGGATGAAGTCGTTGCTCGTCGCAACGATCGCACGCTCCGAACTCCAGGCTCCCGTGACTTCGTGAAGAACGGCTCGACCGGCGTTGTCGTCGAGGTACACCCCGACGACCGAGAGGTCACCGTCCGCTTCGAGCGAGAGGGAACCATTCGAGTCCCACGGCCCTACCTCGAGCGCGGCCGATTGGAGCACGGGTACGCCCGAACCACCTACGGCGTGCAGGGTCACACCCAGGATGTGGCTCGCTATCACCCGACCGACGCCTCCGGCTTCGAGGAGGGCTACGTCGCCGTCACCCGTGGACGGCGGGGCGCCCGCCTCTACGTGGTCGATGGAACCGTGGGTGCCGATCAGGACACCCACCACACTCGCGAGACCGAACGGCACAACCTCGACGACATCACCGACGCATTCGGTCGACGGAGGGCGAACACGATGGCGGCCGACCTCAATCCCGACCTCGACTCGATTGCATCGCTGGCGTCCGCCCGTCCGCTCCACGCTCTTCGTGCTCGACGACAGATCCTCGGCGCCCGTCTCGCCGAAGCGCCGGCCGACGCCTCGAACATCATCGAACGGGCGAACCGTGCGCGTGACGCCCTGCTCGTACGCCTCCGGGCGTATGAGGCGGCAGGTGAAGCATCCGTGCCGACCGGACTGCGTCGGCGAATCGAGCATCTCGACCGCCGCATCGAGGCGGCGGAGCTGCAGAACGCAGCTCGTGAGGAATGGACGGCCCAACACGTCGGGCTGATCTCGGATCATGACCAACTCGCGCAGGCAGAGCGGGTCGTCGAGGCACGTGTCCGTCAGCGACCGCAGGCGCACCTTCCGTCCCAGCTCATGACACGGTTCGGGCCCGAGCCGTCGCTCCAACGCGAGCGAGCTGTGTGGACGGCCGCCGTGACGGCGGTCGCCCTTCATCGCCAGCGCTTCGGAGTGGACACCGATCCCGATCCCGCGGTCGATGGTCCAGCCGCATTCCTCGGCGATCGACCCGGTGACCCGGCCGCAGCAGCGAGCTGGGACTTCGCCTCATCGAAGCTCGCTGCACTGGACGTTGAACCAGCCGTCGACTCAGGTCTCGCGCTCTGATCGTGCGCGCCCGAACCGTTGGTGGGCGGACTGCGCTCGGATCCCGAAGGCGTCACCAATCATCGCCCAAGACAGGCTGCGATCCTGCGAACGGGCATCGGCGATGGCCTCGGCAGTCAATGCGTCGAACGCCTCGGCCAGTCGAGCGGCGAGCACGGCGCGCCTCAATGGACCGGCCGGGGCCACGCGGAGCCCTCGCCTGCCAGCTGCCGCAAGATCGAGCCAGCCTCGCGCAAGGTCGAGAATCACCCGATCGATCGACTCCAGGTTCACCTTCGTGGGATGACCGGGTCGAGTTGGCACGAGTCGATTGTAGATCGCTAGATCAGGATGAACCTGACAGACCGTCGAGCTAGGGGAGCGTGACCTCCGGCTCGACCTGGGGGCTGGCCACATCGGTCGAACGCTCGGTCGGCTGCGTGGTTGGCCGTGCCGGCCCGCGAGGCCGAGCGAGACCGGCGGACAGCCCCGACTGGATTGTGAGGTCCGCTTCGCGCTCGCCGAGTCCGACAGCGATGGCAGCCCGACGCAGATGGGCCTCGACATCCAATGAGTCGAGGGCGCCGGCACCTGCGATCTGGCCGAGCGCGAAGGCGGCGCGATTGAGCGCGTGGTTGCGCGAACCCTCGGGAGCCCGTCGCACCCGGTCCACCTCGCCCTGAAGGGCGGCGGCCGCCCATCGGTCGAGGGCGACCGATACCGGGAGGGGATCGCACCGTGGCTGTCGCTCGGAAACCGGCTGGACGACGAGCTTCTCAAGCCAGGCAGGCAGGCGCGGGGCCTCGCCATGCTTCGTCCACTCGTACCTCTGGCCGACGGGGTGCAGGCTCGGGGGTGCGATGACGTATCCGCCGTCGGAGCGGACGTCGATACCCGGTCCGACGCGGTTCACCGAGTTCTTCACCGTGGCAGCCGGTGAACTGAAGAGGAGGTGCCATCCGCCCGAGCCCGTGCGCACGCGGGGTCCGTGCGGCAGAGGACCGTGCTCGTCGAGGAGCGCCCGCATCGACTTGAGTCCGCCGTGGCGAGGGTCGATGTCGATCACCACCAGTCCGGACGCGCGGCCGGTCGCAACGCCGACGTTGGCGTCGCGCCACCGGCTCCACCACGACTCGATCTTCCCGACATCGGTGGTCGCGTCGTGGAGCCCATTGCGGGTCCTTGGGTGTTTTCCGGGGGATCCGCAATCGGACCGGCCACACGAGCATCCTGCTGGCGTCGGTGTGTGGCACGGGAACACCGGCCGTCCTGCGTGCGCGTAGCGAACCGCCGCGTCCAGCGGCGACTCGCTGCTCACCAGCCGATCTCCGCTGACACCAGTCTCTCAGCGGATTCGATGACGGGCGATGCCGCACCGCGAGGAACGCAGTAGTCGTGCTCGATGGCGTGGGCTACCGGCCCACCGGAATCGACGTCGTAGGTCCCTGCGGTGGCGAAGTCGATCGTCACGCCGATTCCGTCTCGGTCGACGTCGGTCACGATGCCAGGTGTGCCGGCTTCGGGGAGCCAACCATCCGGCACGTCGGCGGCGTGGGAGACCCTGACCCGATCGCCCGCACGAACCTCGGACTGGCCGAGCGTTGTACGCCGCCCGTGCAGAACTCCGTCGACCTCAAGGACTGCTCGGGCGAGAGAGGTCAGACGTTCCTGATCTGCGTCGTCAACGGTCTCGAGGGGACGCTCGGCCTCGGTGCCGAACGCCTGTCGCCACCCGCCCAGGCGGAGCAAGACGTCCAGCCCATCGTCCGCCTGAGCGGCGTCGTGAAGCATGGCTTCGGCTCGACTCGTCGGTGCGGCCGCGGTCGTGTCCGATCGGTCCGAGGCAGGACGCTCTTCGCGTTCAGAAGCTCGATCGACGACGAAGTCGGACCCGCAATTCCCACAGGTGACAGGACCCTGAGCGAGCACGGAGGGCGCCATCCGCATCTTCCGGCCGCACCCACACTCGGCAGGCGGAACCTTCTGCGCCGTGGACTCCCTGCCATCTGACGGCGTGCCGCCCGTCTCGGCGCCCTCGGCAGCCGTCTGAGACGTAAGCGCGGACTGCGGGATCCGGCGCGCGATTCGCATCGCGCCAGCGAGTCGCTCGATCTCGTTGGAGTACCGCTCCGCCGTGTCGGCGCGGACAGAGGTCTTTGCGAAGCCGTACGGATCCATCTGCTCGACGTCGAGTCCGACCTCAACCGCCGTCTTCTTGAAGCGGGCGTTGTGATACCGGCCGCCTCGCGAGGTGTCCTTGATCCCTCTCGCAGCGTTGATGCCGTGGGCCGCCTCGTGGAGGAGCACCTCGAAGACGTCCTCTGGCCTCAGGTGCAGCGCTTCTCCGGCGAGGAGAACCTCGCCTCGGACGTCGCCGTCGGCGAGCCAACGCCCGCCCCACCAGTGGCCCAGCTTCACGAGACGCCCTCGCTCGACGCCGGTGCCGAGGAGCATGACGACGGGGGGAAGCTCGGGGTGGTGTGACTGGATCGCTCGCCAGGTCTCCTCGCACGCGACGACGAGGTCGCTGGCGAGAGGGTCGGAGGCGGGGCCGATGTCGGGCGCTGCTTCGGGCATACCCTCCTAAGCGCGCGAGACAGCGGTCCGGTCACCATCGGGCCTTCGGCCGCAGGGGTCAGAGGCAACGGACCGAGGGCGTCACTCCGACTAGCGTCGTCACCGATGCGAACTCGTCTCAGCCTTGCCGTCGGAGCACTCGTCGCGACGCGGTTGCTTCGTCCGATCGGGGAGGAAGCCGACGACCTGACCGACGACGACGACGATGACATCAAGGCCCGCGAGCAGCGTGTCTTCGACGCCGATCGGGCGTACGCCATCGAGCGCGGATACCTGCCGGGCGGTTCACCTGACGTGGAGCGCGCAGCTCCCGTCACGTCGGCCGACGATCGTTAGCCCGCAGCGCCGAGCAGTCGGTCCGCGTCCGTCCCCTTCTCGGCAGCCAGCCCGAGCCCGGCCGCGACGGAGATCCAGATCCGACCCGCCTCGACCTCGGCCTTTCGCCGGAGCCGGGTGGCGAGCCACGCCATCGACGCGATCGCGAGTGGGTACCCGACGGCGCCCAGGCTCCAGCCGTTGCGGAGACCGTCCACCACTCCGGTCGCGGCGGTGGCGACCACCATGCCCGCGACGATGACGACGAGCCTCTCGGTACGATCGAGGCTCGTTCCGAGCGCTGCGACGAGGACTCGCTCATCGCGGGTGAGGTGAGCCAACGCCGACGGCATCGACCAGCCGGTCCGGTCGTCGCCGTCGAGCCCGTTGAGCCGCCGACTCCTGAGCAGGTCATCGTGCTTCGACCGGGCCTTGGCGGAACGGAGCCGCGCTGCCAGCGATCCCAGCAGCTTGTCGAACGACGCGCCGAAGGCGACCACCGTGACGGCGATCGCCGAGGCGAGGAACGCCACGAGGTCGCTGGGCGGAACCTCGAGTGCGGGCGATGTGCGAGGCCCGCGCTGGAGGCACCAGACCAGGTAGGCACCGACCACGGCTGCGGCCAGGGGTGTAGCCACGAGTTGGCGAGACCGGTACGAGATCTCTGCGACCGCAGGGATCAGGCTCGACGCCTCGGTCTCGGCGTTCATCGCCGGCGTCGGTGCAGGGAGGCCTGCCGATCGTCGGAGCTCTGTGGCGCGAGGACCCCACGGTGTCGCCTCGAGCTCGGCAAAGATCTCGGGGATGCGATCGGCGTTGGCGTGGAACCTGTTCAACCCGCGCTCGATCGTGATCAGCTGCTTGTGGGTCGGAACGATCTCGCCGCGTTCCAAGGCGAGCCACCACGACGTCGACACTCCGAGGTAGGCGGTGATTTGTGAGACCTCCGTCGAGCCCCGGCGCGTGGCGACATAGCGGCCGAACAGCACGGGTGTCATCACCGAGAGGACGGGTCGAGGCTCGATGGGCCACGATTCCGAGTCCGACAGGTTGATCTCCGGCTTCGCCATCTCATCCCATCGGCCGGTCGCCTACCGGAATGAGTCTTTTGGCCTATGTGTCGCAGAGCCCGAACGGCGAAGCCGAAGCCATGCTGGCGGAATCGAGCCGTAGAGCAGAACTCCCTCGCCGGTGCGGAGGCGCCGGATGGCGTCGACGGGAGCGAGACGCCGCCACGACGTGTGCTCCGACACCGAGCGCCGCGGACCGTGCAGGTCGCCGGAGCGGTTGACCTCGGTGCGCCGCTCATCACCGATCAGCCGGCTCACGTACTCCAATGTCGGGTCGTCAGCGATGCCAGAGCCGAACAGCTTCGCCCGGTGGTTGTTCAGCACGGTTTGGGCTCGATCGCCGTAGATTGCCTTGATCTGAGCGAGGTCCTGCCAGATCGACACGAAGGTGATGCCGTGGCTTCGGGCCGTCGAGGCGTAGCCCGGTAGATCGCGTAGCGGCGCGATGTTCCCTGCCTCGTCGAGCAGGACGAGGCAGGGATGCTCCAACGTGCCTCCGCGTGCGTTCGCGGCGTCGTAGGCAGCGCGGATCACCTGTTGGATGAGGACGGTCAGCACCGGCCGAAGTCGCGCCTGCTCGTGAGCCGTGGCGACAACGAAGATCGTGTTGTTGCCCGAGAGCCAGTCGGAGATGGTGATCTCACTTGAGGACGCAGCTTCGCCGACACCGGGATCGGCGTATCCGGCGAGCACGTTTTCCATCGTGGCGAAGACGGAGCCCTTCAGCCGCTTCTCCTTCGCCCAAAGCGCACGTGCCGCGGTCAGCGGAGGAATCTGCGGTCCTTCGGTGCGGGCGAGTTCGCGGGCTTCGGCCCGGATCTGGTCGTCGACTCGTCGGCCAAGCTCCTCGTCGATCTCGGCGGTCACCTGTCGCTGTATCGCAGGCGGCCAGAGCATGACCTCCTGATTGATCCAATGGCCGCTCCGACCCGACCGCTCGTCGCGGTATCGGTCTCGTGTGTCTGCTGTGATCTCGCTCGTGACCTCATCGACGAGCAGCGCTCGCAGGTCATCTCGTCGCCTCGTCGCCTCAAGGGACGCAAGGGCTTGGTCGAGCCCGCAGAGGTCGATCAATGCCTGTTCGGTCTCCTCCTCATCCTGGAGGTCGACCCATCGGACCACGTCGGCCATCGTGCGGCCGGTCCCCGCAGCTGCGAACAAGTACGGGGCGAGCCCCTTCCTCGCCTGCGTGTACCAGTAGTCGCCGTCCGTCACGCTGTCGGACTTCGGCTGGGCTGCCTCGCACAGCCACGCGGCGACCCGCATCGCTCCGGCCCACTCGGTGCAGGCCGACAGTGGCGACCACTTCGCAGCCGTCAGGCCTGTGCAGCTCGTCGGGTCGTACACCCAGGTCGTGCCCACGGTGCTCCGGTGGGCGAGCGTTGCGTCGAGCAGATCGGTCTTCACGCTGGTGGCGATGATCGGACCGTTCCACTCGAGCAGCGCCGGGATCGCGAAGCCCACCGTCTTCCCGCAACCGGTCGGTCCGACCACGGCGAGGCTTGTCTGCGGTTCGGCGGCCAGGAGTCGCCGACCGTGCAGCCCGAGCGTGAGCCTCCCTGAGGTCGGACGCCTCACGACGAGGGAGCGAAGATCGTGGCGGCGGGCAAGCCCGCCTTCGCCCACACCGAATGGGCCGGCGCCTCGATGACGGTGGATCCACCATCGCAACCCCAGACCGATGAGCGCTCCGACTGCGAGAACGACAAGCGCCGTTCCCGTCCAGTAGACGACTGGGCCCGGCAGGTGATGCCGCACCTCGTGCGGCCACGCGTTCGCCGGATCGGACAGGTGACCCGGAAGTGCGACGAGCGCCTCGATCCCGTCGCCGAGGTTGGCGTCGAAGGCTTCACCGCCAGAGATGACGGCGGCGACCTGGGCGCCGGCAAAGGCCACGACGGCAATCCCGACCAGGCCGCCAGTCGCGGCCAGGACGATCCCGGCGACGAGATCTTCGACGGCATCGACCTGCCCACTCGTCCGGGACGTCGGTCGTGCTCTCACCGGTCGATCATCGCGGCGTCGGTGTCGCACAGGGCCCTCTCATGAGCGCCAATCGCGTGGGCGACCACGGCGCTGCGACCGGCGACCTTCCAGAGGGCCCGGCCCTTCACGAGCCGGGGGAGGAGCTGCGCTTCGGTTGAGGTCAGACCGAGCAGCGCTCCGGCCTCAGCCACCTGGTCGGTCGACTGTCGGAACAGGACCCTCGTCTGCGTGTCGGCAAGGAGTCCCATCGACACCTTCGATGCCGCCGTGCCGTCGTCGGTCTGGGATCGAAGGTCGGACAGCCGATGGACGATTGCCAGGTTCGCCACGCCATACGACCTCGACAGCTTCCAGCATGCCTGCAGGTACTTGGACGTTCGCTCGGTTCCGAGCAGCGCCCATGCCTCGTCGAGCACCTGCAGTCGGCGCGGTCCGCCGGGGGTCGCCATGAGGTTCTGCAACCACGCCGTTGTCGCTACGAGCACAAGCGTCAGCGCCTCCGAGTCGTGGTGCACAGCAGAGAGGTCGATGACCAGGCCGGGTCCGGACCAGTCGATGGCGACATTGGTGGGCCCGTCGAACATGCCTCGCATGGATCGGTCGAGCAGCTTGCCGAGGGCGTACGGGATTGCCTCGACCGAACGTGCGAGGTCAGATGCGTCGACCGTCGTGGGAACCATCTCCGGTGTCGGCGCCACGGTCAGGGCCACGACGTCCGCCAAGGTCGGTACGCCGCGGCCCTGTCGATTCAGGTGCTGCACCGCTCCACTGAGCACGGCGTCCTCAACCGGTGAGAGGTCGCGGCGGAGCACGGTTCCGAGCAACGTCGCCAACATGTCCGCCTGACGTCGCACGCCTTCGGTGGGATCGGAAGGCGGATTCGGCCCGGGGTCGAGCGGGTTGATTCGGCTGGTCCCGCCAGGATGCAGCTTGATCACGGTCATCCCGAGAGACTCGGCGAGCGGTCGGTACTCGCCCTTGGGATCGGCGACGGCCGCCCACCTGCCGAAGACCCCGACGGAGCGATGGATGAACGTCTTGGTCGTTGCGGATTTGCCGACGCCGGGCTCGCCGGCGATGAGCATGTTCGGGTTGGTGACGATCCCTGCGGCGTAGGCCTCGAAGGGGTCGAACGCGAAGCCGCCGCCGCCCGTGAGGAGGTTCGAACCGAGGTAGACGCCTTGCACACCGAGACCCACCTCAGCTGCGAACGGGTACGCCGAGCACAGATGAGCCGTCGTCGCTCGATGTCGGGGCAGCGCGATCCCGGGCCTCATTCCCAGCTCCGGGCGGCCGGGCCGACACCCACGGGCAAGGTGCAGGCGAACGCAGCGTCGTGTTGGCCGTTCAGGCGACGGATCTGCAGCCCAGCGTGCGCGGCCATCTGCTCCCACTCGGCACACGACCGCTCGAGCTCATCAGCCGATGCGGCAGACACGGCGATGATCCCGCAGTACTCGAACTCGGCGTATCCGGCGACGATCTCCGACTCGCGCGCGACCACGTCCGACTCGGCGCGACGATGGCGTGCCCCGACCCGGAACCCCGACCGAGAGCGCTGCTCGGCATCGACGACGAGTCGTGTCGCATCCCGATCGATCTGTCGTTGGCTTCGTGACGGCGGCACCGGTTCGAGGTGTACGGCGATCGTGCGCGTGCCACCGGAGTGGAGAAGCAGAGGCTCCATCCAGTTGGGCGGTACGTCGAGCCGTGGCCACTCGGTGATGGCGAAGCAGGCATGGAACGCGCCGTCGATTTGGACGGTGGTCCATGACGAATGCGTCGCCATCGGACCTGCCGAGCACGGGGCGATGCCGACGAGTTGAGCGAGGGTCGAACCGCCTGCACTCGGGCGTGAGATGGAGAACGGGTCGAGGCGCGCTCGCAGGACTGCAGCGAGATCAGCTGACGTCAGGGGAGGATCGACAGCTAAGCCGGCTGCGTCGAGCCGACCTGAGAGCAAACGAACCTCGTCCCGGAGCGTGTCGACGAGGGTTCGGCTGTTGCCCTTTCGAGGACGGACCCCTCTTCCGGAGACTCCGCCCACGGTGACGGTGACGAGCGTCTCGTGTCGGGTCGCCATCGGCCCTGCCCGGGTGACCGTGGCGAGGTAGTGGTCAACCGTTGCGGGATCTGCTCGTGGCCCGATGACCTCCCGACTCCACCGCAGGTGGGCGGACGCGTCTGCAGGCGCGGACCACTCGAACCACCGAACGGCTCGAACGGCCCCCCGTTCCTTCGAGAAGGCAGCGAGTGCGTCTCCCCACTCGGCGAGCAACCGCTCCTGCTCGAGCCGATCGATGAGCGCGAACTCTCTCCCTGCGACGCGCAGCACGCTCGTCGCCGTCGCGTTCAGCCGATCGTGGATGACGGCCAGCGGGTGCCCTGCCGCCCAGCCATCGTGCTCGTGGATCTCCACGCCAGCGAGGAACGGTGGCCACGATGGTTGAGCAGCCCGAGGATCGATGCGCCCAAAGCGCGGGACGGTTGTGGTCCATGATCGACCTCGACGTCCGCCGAGGAGCCATTCTGCGAGCACAGGGACCCACGCGTAGGCCGGTCGATCACCCGCTGGCGCGAACGCCGCCACACTCGAACCTGCCAGCACTCCGACGACCGCGGCGGGTGGAGCTCCGAGGTTGAAGATGCCCCCGGCGATGAGCACACCGAGGCCGAGAATGATGCATTGGCCGCCTTGGAGCCCGAGCAGCCATCCGCTGCGGTCCCGTGCGGCGAATCGGTACGTCCGCGGAGCTGACGTCATGGTTCCTCCTCCGGAAGGGGCTCGGTGAGATCACGAAGACCGGGTTGGTTCGGGACCCGCCGCCACCCCGACGGAGTTGCTGACCCAGCGGAGTCGACCGCCGCGTCTGCGTGAGCTCCTACTGACTCCGCTGTGGACTTCGCGGCCTTCGCCCCGTCCACGGCGGCTGCGACGACGACGGCCGGCCCAGCCACAGCCGTTCCTGCGGCCGCCGTGCTGCCGCCAGCAGTCGACCCTGCTGCGCCGCTGCTGGCTGAAGCGCCGCCGCCGGACCCGGTGGGCGCGGCGGCGGACCCGGACACGCCGCTTGGTCCGACAGGGCCGGCGGAGCCCTGACCTCCGGGAGGTCCGTCCGGACCCTCATCGCCGGCGAGACCGGGAGGCCCGAACGGAGGCGGCGACGCGTCGGGCGGAGGCTGTGGCGGCGATCCGGATCCGCCCGATCCTCCGCCGAGACGCCCCAGCGAGCGCCCGTAGTAGGCCGTGTTCATGCCGGACCTGGCGGTGTTCAACGGTGCGCGCGATACGCCCTGTGCGACGAGCGCCGCCTCTGCGACCGGAATCAGCTTCAGCACGACAAAGGGTGAGAAGGCGGCAAGGCACAAGATCGAGGTGCCAACCACGAGCGTGCCGAGACCCTGCGCTGCCCATTCGCCGACGCCGGGGTCGGTTCCGGCAGCGGTCCCTGCTCCGCCGAGCGCAGCGACGCCGACGGCAAGAGCGATCGAGATGACGAGCTTCGAGACGATCACCGCGAGCAGGAGCTCGATCAATCGGCGAAGCACGCCCTTCGCCGCTGGCCAGACGGAAGCGGCGAACGCGAGGGGCGACAT
The DNA here is from genome assembly GCA_937868025.1 of uncultured Acidimicrobiaceae bacterium. Next base: position 24,199 of record CALMLJ010000571.1, on the reverse strand, counting down.
CGCGACCAGCAGGTACATCAAGCTCGCTCGAACCATGAGTTCGATCCACACCATGACAGTGGCGACCACTGCGACGAGTCCGATGATCACCGTCGAGAAGCCGCCGGTGAGGAGGTGCGCTCCAACGCCAAAGCCTTCCAAGAACGCGAGCGTCGGACCCGTTGCGTTGCCCAGCACTGCTGTGGACAGGGCGTCGGTCAGGTCCAGCAGGAGATCGACGACCACGGTCGTCGCGATCATCCCGAGCACGGCAACGGGAGCGTCGACCGCTACTCGTCGGAACATGCCGACGACGTCGCCCGCCACCAGTCCTTGGATGATCCCGGCCAACAGGAAGCCGATGAGCAGGACTGCGCTCACATTACGAACGGCGGCGTACGGCGAACCGCTTCCGGAGAACCATGCATCGGTCACGTCGGGTCGAGCAGTGGTCTTGAGGAAGTTGAGGACACCGTTGATCAGCTCGGCGATCGCGCCGAGGATCCAACGGGCAATCCCATCAGCGACCTGCTCCCAGCTCCATCCGGCGACTGCGCCGGCAGCATCAGTGATGATGTCGAACGGGTTCGGGATCACCGGTTGGATTCCCAGTCCACGAAGCCGGTCAGTCGACGATCGAACTCGCTGTTCGTGATTGGCGCGTCGTCGCTGCTGTGATCGGGCACGGGCCCCTCGACATCGGTCGCCGCGTCGATTCGCCACTCGCCGTCCTCGAGCAGGAGCGAGATGTCCGATGTCATCTACTGTGCCTGGGGCGTCGCTGCGCCGTCGCGGGACAACACCCCGACCCACCACACCGAAACCTCCGCTCGTGCCGGAGAGGCCGACATAACGCGGACACCGAGAACGCCCTGCCGATATCGGGTCGGCCCCGATCCGTCAGCGAGTCGCTCGCGAAGCTCGCCGAGGCGGTCGACCGCGTTCGCCACGGCGTCGTCGGCCGCCTGCGATGACCACAGCCTCCGGATGAGGAGGGGAAGCTGAGTCGGCGGAGTGTCGAGGAGTTGCTGGCCCGAGCAGACGAATCGCACTGCCGCCGCGGCTGCACCGTCGGTCGAGCTGCGAACAGGGCCGGTGGAGGCCCCCTCGGTATCGCTGGTTCGCCGTGGGGAGTCCTCAGGCGACGCGGCCGTGTTCGTCTTCCGGGCGGCGCACCCGAGGAGGCCAGTGCAGATGAGCGCAGCGAGCACGAATCGGGTGCGGTTCATGCCGCCGCCTTGAAGAGAAGGTTGATGACAGTTGGGGCGATGCCGGCAAGGCATGCGCCGATGGCCCCTGCGAGCGCGAGCCGTTTGCCGAGGTAGCCCCCCGAGTAGTTGCCGGTCTGCTGGGACAGCCCGTAGATCGCCGCACCGCAGAGGATGCTGGCGAGCGATCCCCAGAGAGCGATCTGGGTCAGCCAGTTGAGCAACGTCTGGACCAGACCGGCCCCCGGCATTCCCGTAGTGGTGGGTGAGACATCGACGTCGTCGAGGAGCGCTTTCAGCGTGGCGAGCACAATCGCCCGTCCTTTCCTCGGGGGTGGGCCGCGGGGGAGTCGGCCCACCCCCGAAGTGGGGTGGATAGGGATGAGTCCGAGGACTCGCAGCTCCTAAGCGCGCGCTTCACCGACCTCGTCGGAAGATTCCTCATGCCACCTCGATCGCCCGCGCTTAGGAGCGTGACGAGAGAGGTTCGAGATGCTGAAGGTCTTGACGGTTGGGGTCTTGGTCCTGCTCGGCGGGGTGGTCGGAGTCGCCGTGGTCGCTGGAGGGGGAGAGGCGGGCGGATTCGGGGCGCCGGCTGGAGGCGCAGCCGTCGGCGACATCCCGCCGTCGCTCCAAGGCGTGTACGTGGAAGCGGCTGCGTCCTGTCCTGGCCTGCCGTGGTCGGTGCTCGCGGCGATCGGCTCGGTGGAGAGTGGCCACGGTGAGGGACGACTCGATGGCGCGACGGGTGAGGTCCGGCCATTCATCCTCGGACCCGCGCTGAACGGGCGAGATGGCTTCGCCCGGTTGCCCGATCCCACATCGCTCGACGGCTGGACTCACGCTCAGGGGCCGATGCAGTTCCTGCCGAGTACGTGGCGTCGATGGGGCCGCCTGGCTCCGGGGCGGCCGTCGGGCGCATCGCCGTCACCACACAACGCGTGGGACGCGATCTGGACGGCGGCCGCCTACCTGTGCGGCAGTGCCGGCCGAGTGGCCGACGTGCGTGCCGCGATCAAGACATACAACCGAAGCGATGCCTACGTCGACAAGGTGCTGACGAAGGCCCGCGACTACGACTCGTCGGCCTCCTCAGCTGGACCGATGCCGGTGGGGATGGTGTGTCCCGTCGGCGCTGCGGTCCGCCACAGCAACGACTGGCACGCACCTCGATCGGGAGGCCGTCAGCACCAAGGCAATGACCTCTTCGCTCCGGCGGGCACGGTCCTCGTCGCGATTGAGGACGGCACCGTGGACAAGGTCACGAACACCGATACCGGCCTCGGGGGGATCACGCTCTGGATCAAGGGCCGGTCCGGAACGCGCTGGTACTACGCGCACAACGCTCGGAATCTCACGCAGGTCGGAGCGCAGGTGACGGCAGGCCAGCCCGTCGCCGTACTGGGCAACACCGGCAACGCCAGAACGACGCCGGCCCACGTCCACTTCGAGATGCATCCAAGCGGTGGCGCAGCGGTCAACCCGTACCCGCTCCTCTCGAAGCTGTGCGGGTCTAGGAAGTGAGCTGCACCGCCCATGCCGCGCTGCTGCCGGCAGGCTGGAATCGGATCCAGCCGTGAGTCGGCTCATCGACGGCGGCAGTGCGCAGATCGAACGATCGCGTGATCCCGCTTGCCTCGACGAAGATGAGGTGACCATTGGTGAATTGGGCGGACCCTGTTGCGGCGTAGCGCCATCTTGGCCCTGCTTCCTCAACGGCAACGGTCCGCCGTCGGCGGTTGCCAGCATCCGATTCCGCCGCTGTCACGGCGGCGGCAACGAGCCCGATCGGCGAGAGCCCGCCGACGACCAGCATCCGTCGTTCCCACTCGACCTCGGCACTGCTCCAAGACCAAAGGTGGCACCCCCCTGGCCGGTGGAGTTCTGAGATTCGATGCATCAAGTCGCTCACGCTGCCTCCGGCTGCGATTCTTCGGAGGACGCCGCCCGGCGTCGAGGTGAGCGTCGCGCTCGCGGCTCTGGGGCACAGCGTCGCGGGTGCACCTGCTGCATCTTGTCACTTGCCCCTGACACGACTACTCGCCCGAGCTGATTGCTGCGACCGCGCTGTAACGCAGTCGGCCTACCACCCGAACAGGGGAATCGGCGAGACTGACCCTCAGTGGACTGGTTCCGAGGTCTTCAGCCGCCGGTGCAGGCAGCGATCATCGCTGGATCCGTCGCGCTCGTCACCGCAATCGTGACGGCGGTCGCGACATTTACGAATACCTGGCTCAAGGACCGGCTCGATCGACGGTTGGAAGAGGCCCGCAGTCAGCGAGTTCAGAGGGAGACCTATCGGCGCTACGCCGATCCACTTACGAGTGCGGCTACCTCGCTCTACTGGCGCCTGCGGGAGGTCTTCGAGGTCGGTGGCAGCTACTACCTCGCAGTCGGCGGGGGTGCGACTCGGTTCGAGGAGTACAAGGCGTTCAGCACCCAGTACCGGCTCGCCTCCGTATTGGGCTGGATCACGGCGCTGGAGAAGGAACTTGTCCTCTGCGACGCGCAGCCGGATCGGTCGGTTGAGTCGATGCGACGCTCGATCTCGCGGGTTCAGCAGTCGCTCGCCGAGGGAGGGCACGTTGAGGTTGCCCGCGCCCGCCGCCTGTCGTCCCTCTGGCAAGTCGACTTGTCTGATGGCTCTGAGGGCGCGGCCGGTCGGGCCGTAGACGCGGCGCTCAAGCGATTCATGCACACTCAAGAGGTCGTCGAACCCCGAGCCCTCGAGTCGGCGGAGCGTCTCAAGCTGCTTCGATCGGTCGCTGCTGCGTTGAGTGACGTCACGGGCGAGGCCGTCGACATGCAGGTGCTGGGCGAGGTTGCCAGCGAGGCGTGTGAAGCATTGTCGACGCGAGAAGCATGGTTCTATCGCGACTGGCAGAGTGCAATCGGTGATCTCATGTTGGAGATGCCAGACGGATCGCCCCGCAGGTTCGACGTGAAGGGATACCGCGCTTTCACCGAACTGACACGCTCCGGGTCGGATTCAGATAGGGCATGGCTCGATCGACTGGCGGAGATCACCGAGGACCTGGACGTCGACTGCGACCCGAGCGAGGACGCGAGAATCGAACAGCTCAAAGGGGTGTACGACGCTCTTGCGAGCCTGTTGGTGGAGTTTCACCGGGCTGAGCCGGATCACTCGTCGATATCTGCTGAGACGCTCGCTGCCGCGAATGCGACGCTCAGCCTCGTCTCGGGCGGCCTGTCGTAGCCGCCCGGCTCACCCCTGCCCCGGGCAGCGATCGCAGCTCACGCAGAGCCTTGTCGAGGGTGCGAACGCCCGATTCGATGCCAGAGATCGATGGTGTCGGGGTGGAGGTCGTCGAGCGGATCGAGCGTTTCGATATACCGACAGAGTTCATCGACAATCCGGTCGACGGCGGCCGGGTCACCGTTGAGGTGGGCCGCCTCCATTCGGTCTCGGTAGAGGGGCTCACTGCCCGGCACGGCCATGAGCCCTTGCGTCGCTGCCCAGGTCGCCAGCGCGGCATCTCGGTCGGCAAGCGCCAGCTGGGCCAGTCGATGGGCGGTGTCGGCGATGGTCGCTTCAGTCTCGACGACGATCCCTTCGGTGTAGGCCCACTCGTATCCGCGAACGCCCTCGAACGGCTGGCCTCGAAGCAGCGTCAGCGCCTCACGCAGCAGTTGCGCCTCCTCTCCGGTGTTCGCGGCTTTCTGCGATCGGGCGACGAGGTTGTTGAACCGGTCGAGGTCGCTCGTGACGTAGCTCCCGACCGAGTAGCCGTTCCCGTTCGTTACCGCGTGCGGGAGGTGATGCGCCCCGTCGCGATCGAGTCCGAGGGTCGCCCGGGCGCGGTGGATCGTGACGTTGAACGTGTCCTGGCTCGGCATCGAGTCGGGCCACAGGGCTGTCTTCAACTGGCTTGCTGTCACTCCCTTGCCGTGGAGCGCCAGGTACGCGATGACCTCTGCGGTTCGTCGCCGGTTGATTGGCGGCGCACCGTGGATCTCGACGGGCCCGAGGACACGAACCTCGACGTCGTGATCTGAGGCGTCGCCCTCGGTTGCTGCTGCGACGGTGTCCGGGACGTAGATCGGCTGGGCCGGATCAGGGTTCAGCGGTCCTGCGCCCAACAGCGCTGCCTCGGCGTCGCCGACTGCAGCGTCCGCAAGGAGCGAATCGAGTGCCTTCATGTCCTCCTCCTGAAGGCCCAGCACCGAGAGCCGGAAGTCGTGCGGACCGAGGATGGCTTCGTCATCAACGGTGAGGGACCACCCCATCGCGACGGGGTCCCCGGCCATCACAACAGCGACACCGCAACGAGGCTGGAGCAACTCTTGGAGCTGGTCCACATCAGCTGCGGCGAGCGGGTCGCTGCAGACCAACAGCGTCACACCCCATGCCTGCTTATCTGAGTGGCGGCACCGAGCGGTCGGGGTGTCCTCGACGCCCAAGAGGTCGAGGGCGGTTCGAGTCGATCGAACCGCAACGCTGAGAGCGGTCAGCGCTTCCGCCACATTCGGCACCGTTCGCGCGCGTTCACCGAACGAGAGCGCTGGATCTGACCCCAGTACGAGAACATCGACGAGGTCGGCCGCCGGCGAGACGGCGAGCTCGGCAGCGATTCGCCTGACCGCGTCTCCGGCGTGGCGTCCTCCGACGGCAAGAATGCCGGCGGTCTCCAGGTCGATCATGACCAGGTCGTCGTTGAGGCCACCGATGCTGACGAGGGCCGGCCAAGGAGTCGCCGTCTCTGCGGCGAGACCAGTGAGCACATCGGTCGAGACTGAAGGCTCCGTCGCGAACGCTCGGTGCTCTCCGCGGTCCTCGAAGCCAGGAGGGGTGGTTGGCGCAGCCGCCCCGAGGAGCACCTCGACCTCCTGCGATCCGACGCGAGCGGCGACGAGTTGCAGGAGTGGAGTTCCGTCTCCCACACCCCGGGCGAAGGCTCGGAGCGCGACGAAGGCTCGCTCCATTCGGTTGATCTCTGCGTCGTGGCGGATGGCCGTCTCGATGGCGTTGGTGTCGGCCGGTGGCTTGTGCGGCGGCGTGCCGGGCGGGCGACGACGCCCCTGAGTTCGACGCAGTCGACGAAGCGCGAGAAGTAGGCCGGTCGCCAGGGCAACACCGCCAAGGAACATGGGCGTCGTTGACTCTTGATCGTCAACCCCGTCGTCGGACATCGCGCGGTCGTCGGCCGCTTCACGAGCGTCGGGCTTCGGCGCGGAAGTCTCGGGCCCTGCCGGCAGCGACGTCGATGGACTGATTGTCGACGAGGCGACGGCAACGGTGGTGGTGGTCGGCGTTGTGGCCGCATCCTCGGGCGGTTCGGACGTTGGCGCCGCCGGGTTCCCTGGCGGCGTGAGTTCCGGTGCGGAAGGCGATCCAGCGCCTTTCGATGCCTGCGGCAGGTCGAGTTCCCATCCGGGTCGGATCAGATTCGCGTCATTGAACTCAACGCCTCCGAAGTCCCGACCTCGGTTGAGGTCCCAGATCTCGCGCCACCGCATCGGATCACCCAGCTGACATTCTGCGATTCGCCACAGTGAGTCGCGTCGCTGCACGGTGTACCGGAGCGGCGACGGGATGATGGCAGCGCCTGCCTCCTCACGCGGCGTCACCGCCAAGGGCGCCGGGGCAGGCGTCTGCGGATACCGTTCGACGACGAGCGCCGGACTGCCGACGCTGGCGAGGGCTGGCGCAGCTCCCATCAGCGGCGTTCCCGTCACTGTCAGGAGGGACGCCGCCGTGACGAGGCGTCGGGCGAGATCCTGGAACGGTCCGACGAATCGAATCGACGGGGACGGCCGGCCGCTCAGTCGCGCCCAAACTTCGACGACGACGGAGAAAACGAGCAGGGCCCAAGCGCACCAGCCGAGGAACGCAAGTGTCTTGATGATGACAACGTCTGGGACCGAAGAGCGCGACATGGCTCGTCCGAGGTCGTCCGGCGTTGGCATCGTCGCCGGCAACGGCCATCCGGCCAAGCGCCAGAGAGCCAGCGGCACGCCAACAAGGAGTACGGAGGCAATGGCGAGCGAGCCGATCGCTGTCAGGGTCCGGCGCCCGGTCGAAGGATGCGAGGTGATCATGGGGTTTCTCCAACGGCGCGCACCGCTCGAGCGCTGCCGGTTCCGGTGATGTCGGATGATGCGATGCCGGCGAGGGACAGGATCGCCAACGTCTGTGTTCGGTGAACTTCCACCGTGACGGTGTCCCCGAACACGCTGGCCTCGCCGCTGTAGTTGGTTCGACCGAGATACCGCTCGACTCGTCGCGCGACGTCGGAGGCGTTGAGTGGAGCCCCGTCGGTCTGTCGAACGCCCGCCTCGTCGAGTCCCTGCGCTCCGGCGCGAGCGGCAGCCGCGGCGACGGCATCGGCCTCCCTGCGGGCAGCGATCATCCGACCGCCGTCGAACACCAGACCGGCGACGAGCAGCAGCGCCGTGGTCATCGAGACGATGAACACGGTTACCGTGCCTCGCTCGCCGCCGGCGGTCATCGTGTTCCTCGGTAGCGATCGATCGGCTCGGTGAAGCTCGCGGCAAGCGTGCGGCTGGACGGGATCCCCATTCCGGCGACGTCGGAGAGCCGGACAGTGCAGGACACCGATGCGGTCACTGCGGAATCGGCCGTGAACGAGCCGGTATCGATCGAGACGGTCAATGCGTCGCACCGATATCCGCTGGCGGTCAGCTCGCGGAGAGCAGCCCGTTGTCCCGCTGCACGCGCCGTCGTCGCCGTTCGTTCGATGGACGCTGCTCGGGCTGCGGCTCGGCTCGCGGCCTCGATGTCGGCCTTGGCCGACTGCAGCCGACCGAAGGCGACGGTGAGAACCATGAGGCCGACCAGCACCGGTGTGAGAAGGACCAGTTCGACGCTGACCGAGCCGCGCTCGCTTCGGGTCAACGGTCCTCCCGGAATCGTTCGGTCGGTGTCTCAGCGACACCTCGGACAATGAGGGGGAGCCCAGGGATCAACTGCTGCACTCGCCCCGAGACCACGACCCGCGTGGAGTCCGCCGATCGCGAGGCGTGCACTTCGGCGGTCGCAGCGATGGACGGAGACAACTTCAGAACGAACTGACGAGCCCGCTCCTCGGCGGCGGCCGACGAGCCCGACTCGACTCGCCCAGCGAGCGCCCCCTCCTGTGCCGCGGCCTCCACGACCTGGGCACCGTGGAACCACAGGCCGGCCTGGATGACCACCATGATCAGGAACAGGAGCACGGGCACCGCAAGCACCGTCTCGACGGTCGCGTCGCCCCGCTCGCTCGCACGACGACCCATCAGCCGTTGAGGTTGATCGTCTCGGCCTTGCCGGTGACCTTCGCGACGATGATCGCGCCGACCGCGATCGCGAGGGCGGCGAAGATGGCGATGATGATCACCTTCTCCGTGATCTCGCCCCGCTCGTCGTGCTTCGCCATCTCGACTCGGACCATGGCGTAGGACCACAGCGCGTTGATGATTGACATGTGTTGCTCCTTGTTCAGAGACCGTTGATGACTTGAGCTACCGCCGGGTAGCCGAGGAAGACGATGAACCCCGTCATGAGCAGCACGACCGGGAGCGACATCCGCTCGCTCGCCGATTGGGCGGCTCCTTCTGCGTCTGCGAGGCCCCGCACCCGGATGGAGCGGGCCTTCGAGGCGATCGACACCCGGACGCGTGCCCCCTCGTCCCCGGCGAGGCCGGCCGAGGCGGCGAGTTCCTGAAGCTCGGGGACGGCGATCTGCTCGCCCAGCGTCGCGAGGCCGCTCCAGGAAGGTTCACCCCGCAGGCGCGCCTCGGTCAGCGCCTGGCGAATCTCGGCGAAGGCCCAGCCGTCGCCCGCAGCGGCGCTGCCAGCGAGCGCGGAGTCGACTCCCGCCCCACCGGCCAATCTCACGGCGACGAGGTCGAGGAAGCAGCCGAGCGCGTGGCGGAAGGAGCGGCGTCGCTCAGCAGCCTCAGCCCGCACCGCCAACGTCGGAATCGCGAGCGCCAAGATGCCGAAGACGAATGACACCCAAAGCGGAAGGACGAACGAGACGTCGACCCCGCCGATGGCCATCATGCCGAAGGTCGCCGGCGCCCACAGAAGCCCGACCAACAACATCGCGGCGTGCCGGGCGACGTGCTCCTCCAGAGATCGGCCGAGGATGCGAAGGTCCTGGCCCACCGAACGGGTGGCGAGGCGACCCACGGAAGTGTCGACCAGCGGTCCGCCCAGGAGCCGCACCCACCAGCGGCGGTCGTGCGCAACCTCCGCCCGTGGTGTGTCGAGCCGGTAGAGGGCATCCCCCAGGGGTAGGCGCGCGGGGATGAGGCCGGTGGCGATGAGGATCATGCCGAGGCCGGCAGCTACCCCCAGAACGATGGCGGAGTTCACGCCGCACCCCCGCCTTCAGCGGCGGCGATCAGGAAGCGCTCCGGCTGACGGAAGCCGCTCATCGAGGCCAGCCACCAGAGCGCGGCACCCCACGCCGCAGCGATACCGGCCAGCACCACCTGGCCGGTCACGGTGCCGTACACCTCGACGTAGGTTCGATTCAGGGCGACGAGGCCAACTGCTGTCGCCACGGTGACGCCGGTGATCACCCGCACGGCTGTTCGCATTCGCGCTCGTGATGCCTCGACCCGCATCTGCATCGCCGCTTCGTCACGGGCCGACTCCGCGAGCATTCCCAGCAGCTCGGCCAAGTCCTTGACCGCCCCGTTCGCCGCGACGCTGAGCGAGGCGACGACGAGGTCAGAGATCGGATGTGCGAGGTCAACGGCCAGGCGCCGGAGCGCGACGGTGAGCGACGTGTGCTTGAGCGCTCGCGCCAAACGCTCGATCTCGGGCCTGATTGGCTCGGGGGCAACGGGGGCCGTGGTTGCGATTGCCGCCTCGAGGCCGTGGGCGGCCGAGATGGTGTCGCGCATCATCTCGGTCCAGCTCGCGATCGCCTCGGTGCGGGCCAATGCCGCATCCCGGCTGGCTCGACTGGCGAAGAGCTCCGGAGTGAACCAGCCGAGCAGAGCGCCTGCGACCGCTGCGGTCGGCCAGCGTGAGATCACGAGTAGGACGATCGCGGCAATCGCTGCACGGCCCACTCGCTGGCGAACGCCGACTCCTGTCGAAGGGGCCGCCGGGGCATCCGCCGACTTCGGTCGGCCGGCTTCCGGTGCGGAGGTGCGCCAGCCAGTGACGATGAGCCATCCGCCGGCTGCGACGCCAACGACGGCGAGGACGACCAGCGCTGTCATCGCCACCACCCCTGGGCCCGCTCGTGCAACGTTGGGTCCCACCCGTGAGCCGACAGCTCGGCTGCCAGATCGTGAGGCACCGGTACACCCGGCACAGCCCGACCGTCGGCTCCGGGTTTGAAGAGCTCGTTGGTAATCACCTGCGAGCCATCGACTCCCACGACCTGGCGGACCGACGACACCCAGCGCCCCTCTCGGGACTTGGCGATGTAGACGACGAGGTCGACGGCGGCAGCAGCCAGCTGGCAGGTCGCCTCGAGCGGAAGCCGCTCGGGCGATTGCATGGCGTAGAGCGCCATCTTGTTGAAGACGGTCGCCGACGAGTCGGCGTGCACGGTGCACATCGAGCCGTCATTGCCTTGGCTCATTGCATTGAGCATTGGGACGATCTCATCGCCGCGAACCTCGCCGACGATGACTCGGTCCGGGTTCATCCGCAGGCTCATCCGGACGAGGTCGGCCGCCGTGACTTCGCCGGCTCCCTCGACGTTCGCCTCGCGTGCTTCGAGCGCCACGCAGTCGGGGTGGACGTCGGCAAACCTGTCCAGGCCCAGCTCGAGTTCTGTCTCGATCGTCACGATCCGCTCGGTGGCCGGAATCTCGGCAGCGAGGGCTCGCAGCATGGTCGTCTTCCCGGCGCCGGTCGCCCCCGCCACGATGATCTGCTGGCGAGAGCGCACTGCAGCTGAGAGAAACGAGGCCAGCCCGTCGTCGACCGCTCCGAGGTCAACGAGGTCGGCGAGGTCCAGCTTCATGAATCGGTGGCGGCGGATCGACACCGACGGTCGATCGCACACCCACGCGACCGCGAAGAGTCGAGAACCATCGGGAAGCTGAAGGTTCAGCTGCGGGCGAGAGGGGTTGAACTCCCGCTCGGACAGCCCGTAGCGACGGCCGATCTCTCGCAGCTGCTCGATCAACTCCTCATCGGAGTCCGCAACGGGCGGTCCTTCGACCTTCAGTCCGCCTGCGTACTCAATGAACACCCGGTCATAGCCGTTGGCCACGACGTTCTGGATCGAGTCGTCGTCGAGCAGCGGTTGGAGGCGCCCGAGGTGGAAGAGTCGGTCGAAGACGGCGCGAGCGAGCTCATCCTCTTCGTCCTGCGTCAGAACAGCGCGTCCCGAGGCGATGGACGAGGACGCAAGACGTTCGAGGTGTTGGCCGATCAACTGACGGGTCAGCATCTCCTCGTCGGCGGTGTCGAGGTGGCGGCCATCGGCCGCGAGCCCGCGGACCGTCGCCGAGAGCTCTTCGGCGATCTCGATCCGCATCGAGCGAACGAGTGCCTCGTCGACCACAAGCACGTCGCTCACGAGGCGACCGCCGAGTTCTGAGTCAGCGAGTCAACGAGCCCGCGGGCTGAACGCGCGAGCGGTGTGCGCCGCAGCCATCGCTCCTTCGGAGCGCCGGACAACATCGACGCCCCGACTCGATCCACGGGGATCACGGTCGCTGTGCCGCACCCGATGGCCTCAGCGACCTCCGTTGCGTCGTACGGCCGATCGCCACGGCAGGCGATGACGACGTCGGAGCATCGACCGGCAAGGTCCTCGTACTGAGAGCGGGCGTGAGCGACCCCGGCCACCGTGGGGTGGATGACCAGAACGGTGCTCGCCGCTGCGCGCACCAGCTCAGACGCGGCGGAGTCTGAGCGCCACCGTCCGACGTCGACGATGGTCGGGCCAGCGGCGAGGTACTCGGCGAAGAGTCGTCCGAGCCCGGCCAGGGCAGTTTCGACCTGGTCCGACGATGACGGCGAGGCGACCAGACCGAGCGTGGGGGATAGCGGTTGGGTGTGGTTCTTCAGCTCATGCCCGGCGAACCGGTGCCGGCTCGCCGCAGCCAGCGTGACCAACCCTGGGCTCGACGGCAGCCCGATGAGAGGCGCCAGGTCGCCGCCGTCCGGGTCGCCGTCCACCAGAGTGACCATCTCGGCGCAGGTCAACGCCATGGCGAGGGCGAGCGTGGTCGCGCCGGGTGCGCCCTTTCCTCCGGTCACGCAGATCAGTCCGCTCATGGTGCGGTCACCACCAGGCTGATGCGGCCGGCGGCGCCCGCCGAGGAGACAGCTGTGGCCGCGTCCGAGGAAACCGCCAGCGAGACGAGCAACTGACCTTGTCCGTCGTCGGGCTCGGCGATGTCCGTGACGGTTGCTCGACCTCGCACGATTGGTTCGCCGACTCCGCTGGCGTCCGGGCTCGTTGTCTCGACCACGTCAACCGTGTCGCCGATCGAGAGTCCCACCGGGTACTGGCCGCCTTTGAGGACTGCGCCGGCGATCACGGTGCCATCGGGAAGCGACGGTCCGTCGGCCAGCTGGCCGGGGTTGAGGAGTGAGCCGCCGATCAGATGCACGCTCGCGGTGCGCCCGATGACGGTCGCGGCATCGTCGGCGGGGATGCTCTGCAGTCCGCTGCCGCCCGCGATCGACACCTCCCGGAGATCCTCTTCGGTGATCTTCTGGCCGATGGGGACGTCGCCGACCACGCCGATGACCGTCACTCGGTCAGCGGCTGATGAGAAGAGCACCGCGGCGCCGAGCGCGCTGAGGGCGACGACCAAGACGCCGATTGCGATCCGCGCCGTGCTCCTCGAGCGTGGCGATCGTGCTGGCGTCGTCGGTGTGCCCAGAGCGGTCGCTGGGCCTGGTGGTGAGCCCACTGTTTCGCGATGTGTGGGACGCGTTGCCGTCGCTGTCACGGTCATCCTCCTGCTCGGTCGTTGATGGCCTGGACCTCGGCCACGCGCACGTCGGTGGTTGTCGTCCTGGTCAGCGGGGCGAGTGCGCCACCGCCGGCACCGCCCGAGACGGTGTACGAGGCCCTCCAGCTCACGGCGACGGTGAGGCCGAACGTCTCGGCGGGCTGTGACGCGGAGGATCGCGTCCACACGTGAGTGCACGCTTCCTGCGGATCGGCATCGGGCTTCCATTCGATCCCGGGTGCACACGTCGCTGTGGTGCCGTCGCCGAAGGTCCATCGGGCGCTGGACGGTGTCGCCATCACCCGAACGGTGATTCCACCGACGGTGGCGGTTCCGGAGAGGGGTGCCCAGTTCGGGATCCAGAACCAGCTCGCGAGGTTGACCACCTGGTCGCCGGATGGGCTGGACTCGATCTCGGGGAACGGGATGGTCATCCGCTTCAGCACGCCAGCGGCGACCGCCGCCGGGTCGACGGCATCGGGCGGACCTGCGAGGTACACGGCGCCGTAGAAGACGCCGTCGCACGTTTTCTCGTACCAGGCGCCACCGGTGGTGACTTCGACGACGTTCCCGTCGATGTCGTGGACCGGGAATCCGTCGGGTGCACCCATCAGGACGAAGGTGCAGGTCGGGCCGGAGCCGCTACCGCTGCCTCCGGGACTGCTGCTGCCTCCGTGACCGCCCCCGGCGATCGCCCCGTAGTCGATGCCGTTGTCGTCGGTGACTGCGCCGCCGGCGCCGTCAGCCGCCGCCGGCGAGGCAAGAACGACGAATCCGAGCCACGCTGCGATGCCAACGGCGGCTGTGCCGAGGATGGCCCGGATCACGCGGTGCATGGCTCAGGCCTCGTCGCGACGCTCTCGACCTTCCACAAGCTGTCGACCTTGCGAAGCGCAACGGTGTAGAGACGGCGGGCCGGATCGTCGGTGTCCACGCGGGAGTTGTCCGAGACCCGATAGACGCCGATCCGGTCGTCCATGCAGTCTTCGACGACGGCCACGGAGCCGTCGTTGGAGGCGACCGAGGGCGCGTGGACGAGGTCGCCCCGGAGCACCAGGCCCGTGGCGGCGTTCTTCTGGAGGAAGTCGAACAGCTGTGCGCGTTCAGGACCGGTGGTGAGGACACCGAGGCGGGACGTCGCCTTGCCAGGATCGAACGGCGGGGGAGTGCTGCCCAGTTCAATGTAGAGATCCCAGAACGCCAGGTATGCCGTCAGGACCTCGTCTGCCGTCGACGCCGCTGACGTGGGAGTGCTCGCGGTCGTCGATGTGGTCGCGGGCGGCGACTCAACGGTGATGCTCGTCGAGGTGGTGGAGCGTTTCACGCCGGAAGTTGGACCACCCGCGTCTGAACGTCCGCCTGAACACCTGCTGGAGATCAGAGCGAGCATGGCGATGGTCAGGGCTGACCATCGCCATCTGGGAACGCGCCGCGCAGGATTCATCCGGCGATCGAACGCCAGCCGTGCCCGCCATTCAACGGAGAACTGGCACCGTCGTCAGGGCGTCGCACCCGCTCGCGGGTGCGAACACCCGGTGGTCAGGTGGCCTCAAGCGGGTGCGCAGCGCTCCAATCGGCCTCATTGGCGATGAGCTCCGACTGGTGGACCCGCTGCCACTCGGTCAGAGCTGCGACGAGCTCCAATAGCGATCGGCCGAGGTCGGTGATGGCCAGGCCGGGCCCGTCGGTCCGACCGTTGGGAATCCACGTCCGCTCGATCAGACCCCACTTCATGAGGTCCTGGATGGTGGGATCGAGTCGGCTGCTCGACACCCGGAGCCGGCGGAAGAGATGCTTCCTCCGACGAGGCTCGGCCTGCAGCTCGGCGAGCACCGGGATCATCCACTTCTTCCCGAGGATGTTGAGCACGGTCTCGCACCGGAACGAGCCCGAGGGAACCGGGTCGTCGCCGACCCTGACCATCTCCCTACCTGCCGCCCTCGTACCCACTGCTCACCCCCGCATCCCGCCTTCGGGGGACGGTGCCAGACCGTTAAATGCATTTCAATATCTTTCGCGCGCGCCTCGGAATGCCGTGTGGACATGCGTGGAGGTCATCCCTGACCCCATTGACCCGTCGCAGCAGCGGCTCTCGCCGCTTCGCAGCGTTCAGAAGGCCGTCCACCCTGACCGCTCACGGTCCCTTCGTCATCAACAACGAAGGGGCGACGACATGCACGAAGGACTGGGCGTACTCCGCCAGCTCGATCTGGAATGGGAACGTATCGGCAAGGGGCACAGGGGCCGTGCTGCGCTCTGCAGGTGGGCATCGGGCGACTCGAACCTCGGCGGGCTGCGGTCGCTCGACGAGTTGGTCGAGCGGGTGAACGAGCGGGGAAACCCGGCCCGGTCAGATGCGATCCTTCTCGCGCTCGTGCGCCGAGCCGCGACGGACGATCTGGCGGCACGAACGGTGCTCCAGGCGATGATGCCCGCAGCGAAAAACCTGACGTCGAAGTTCTCCGCGTGCGGAGCGTGGAGCGCTGAGGAGACCGCCGCCGAGGTGGTCGCAGCGATGTGGGAGCGCATCCGCTCGTACCCGGTCGATCGCCGGCCGGCGAAGATCGCCGCCAACCTCATGCTCGACACCCGGCAGCGCGTCTGGCGGAAAGGCTATAAGCAGGTGCACGGGCGGCTGCCGCGGGCGAAGGCGGCGTGAGAAGCCGACGAGGGCGGATGAACACAGAAACACAGAAAGACGCTGCTCTGTGTACCCGCTCGCGTAGCGTGCGGACATGCCCGGACGACGACCGCAGCCCGAGAAAGCGACCCGCGAAGTTGGGAAGAGGTTGACGCTGGACCTCTCGCGGGAGGAGCACCGTGCGCTGAAACTGATCTCAGTGGAGCGGGACGTGCCGATGGCGGAGCTGCTGCGAGGCGCGATCGCGGAGCTCCAGCGTGACGACGATCTGCTGGACCGCGTGTCTCGGCATGCGAGCTGACCGCCAGTGAGGGGGATCGAGGACCGCGAAGATCCGGGCCTGGCCGGGGTCGTTGCGTGGTTCGAGAGCCAGCCGGAGATGGTTGCCCGATTCGGGTCTGCGATTCGCCAGAGCTTCGACGAGGTGTTCGACGGTCAGCGAACCGGTCGATATCGCTTGGATCAGCTGTCGAAGGTTGAAAAGTCCTACATCGGTACGAAGATCGAGATCGTCGTGCAGGCCGAATTCGGTCTCGAGCGCGGACGCCGGATGGACTACCTGATCGTGGGCGAGGAGGTTGACGCCAAGTGGTCCATGCGCTCCGGCGGTTGGATGATCCCGACCGAGGCGATCGGCGAGCTGTGTCTGTGCCTCACGGCGGACGACGACCGAAGCGTGTTCTCCGTCGGGCTGATCCGAGCCGACGCTGGCGTCCTGACGGAGTCGAGGAACAAGGACTCCAAGGGCCGCCTGGCACCTGAATCGCTCACTCTGATGACGTGGCTGGCCCGGGACGCCGAGCTTCCCGAAAACCTGTTGTTGCACCTGCAGGATGCGACTCGCGACGCAGTGTTAGACGCGAGGCTGAGTGGGCAACGCCGGATCAACGAGCTGTTCCGCCGGGTTCAGGAGCGCATCATCCGCCGCGAGGTTGTACTGACAGTCGCCAAGCAGGACGACGGGCCGAAGCGGGTGCGCGACGCACGCAAGCACCTCGCACAGTTCGACATTGTGATCCTTGGCCATCAAGACGAGCATCCCGAGGTGGCCCGCGCGTTTGGCCTTCCTGTCCCTCGCAAAGGGGAGTGGATCAGCGTGTCCGTGGCCGACGCGGCCGAGGGCGAACCGGGCGCCGCATTCGTCGGCGGCCGTTGGAAGCGCCCGATGTTCTTACCGGAGGGCCCGTCGTGAACTCCAACCGCTGGCAGCGCAAGCCGCCCTCCTCAACGCCGCGAGAGGACCGCATCGCGGATGCGGTCGGCAACCTCCTCGGGGTCCTCGTGCTCCCAGAAACGCAGGACCAGCCAACCGGCCGCCTCCAACGCGTCGGTGGTCTCCCGGTCGCGAGCAATAGTGCGCTCGAGTTTCGCGGACCAGAACCCTCCGTTCGCTCGCGGCCGTGTTCGGTGGATCGGGCAGGAATGCCAGAAGCAGCCGTCGACGAACACGGCGACCTTGGCCCGTCGGAAGACCAGATCGGCAGTGCGGCGGAGCGACGGCTCCGGGCGGGTGTCTACCCGAAAACGCATTCCGCGTCGGTGTACCGCAGAGCGAACGGCGGTCTCCGGGCCCGTGTCACGGCCGCGGTTGGCGCTCATCGACCGGCGGGTCGCCTCCGACGATGCCCACGACGGCTTGGTAGCGGCCTCCTCGTCGGTCACATCGCGACCGTAGGCGGCGACCCCGCAGCGTGTCCGCGAGACTGTCACTCCCGAGTGACATCATGGTCGAACACGCGTTCCCATGGGGACCGCCGCTTGCAGACTCGTCTGCCCCACCCAGCAGGAGCCTGAAAATGCCCGATCGCAAGCCCATCACCACACGGTCCCGAAGGAGCACACGGCAGCGCTCGTCGGGTCCTACCGTCGTTGACCTGTTCGCCGGATGCGGCGGCATGACCGCGGGGTTCGTTGCTGAAGGCTTCGACCCGCGGCTCGCCGTCGAATGGGAGCTCCCCGCCGCAGCGACCTACGCGGCGAACTACGGCGAAGACCACACCCGGTGCATTGACATCGCCGACCTCCGTGACGACGAGGTGCCCAAGGTCGACGTCGTCATTGGCGGGCCGCCATGCCAGGGGTTCTCCAACCTCGGCACAAAGGACCCTGACGACCCGCGCAATAAGCTCTGGAAGGAGTACTTGCGCGTGGTGCTTGCGGCGAACCCCAAGGTGTTCGTGATCGAGAACGTCGACCGGTTCGCCAAGAGCGCCGAGTTCGCGCTGCTCATGACCGAGCTGAACGGCGGATCGCTCAAGCGTTGGAAGCACAAGGAAGCCGCTGTGCTCAACGCCGCTGACTACGGCGTACCCCAACGCCGGCAGCGCACGATCCTTGTCGCATCGAGGGTCGGGCCAATCACGCTCCCCGCTGCGACGCACTCCAAGACTGGTGGCGACGGCAAGGCTCCATGGACGACCGTGCGCGACGCCATCGGGCACATCCCGGCCAAGCCGTTCGGCATCGACCTGCCCGACTCGTGGGACACCTTCTTCGGCGAACAGCTCCCAGGCGTGTTCAAGTCCGAACAGCTCCACCTCGGGCGCCGCCCCACCAAGATGTCGCTGGAGCGCTACGACCACATCCCGCCCGGCGGGGGGCGGTTCGACCTGCCTGCGCATCTGACGCCGCGGTGCTGGGCCGAGAAGCCCACCGGCACGACCGACGTTATGGGGCGGATGCGGTGGGACGCCCCGAGCCTCACGATCCGTACCGAGTTCTTCAAGCCCGAGAAGGGTCAGTACCTCCACCCACAGTGGGATCGGAACCGTCCCCAGCGGCGGGTCAACCGCGTGATCACCCACCGCGAGGCCGCCCTACTCCAGACGTTCCCCGAGGACTTCCTCTGGTGCGGCAGCAAGACCGACATCGCCCGCCAGATCGGCAACGCCGTACCCACGCGGCTCGCGGCCGTGATCGCGTCGACGGTGAAAGACCGACTCGGTTGATCGGCTCATGGTCCGCTCGCCCAGGCTGGTTGGCGACGGAGTTCCGGGCTCGGAGGCCTGCCCCGTTCATGGAGCAACTGGTGTGCGGACTCTGAAGAAGGGTCCGCCGCACCACGTCGAAGACGTACGCGGCCGCCCCTGTGAGATCGTGCGAAAGTCACCCCAGCCCGAATTCGACGGCTGCGTCGACGGGCTCCCCTTCAGCGCGGCCGCGGAGGCGAAGTGACCGAGGACGAGATCTCCGCCAGCGTGCTCCGACGCCAGGCCTCGGCCCGGCCCCGGGTGTCACACAGCGACCCGGTGACGTTGCACGACAGCTCGAAGCTGCAGATCGTGCTCGTCCCGATGTTCGTTCACCGCTCCGCGGGAGACGAACTTGCGGTGAAGCTCGTGCGCTACAACAAGTCCAACATGCTCGGCAGCGCCGATCTCGAACTGCCCCTGCAAGAGGCCGCCGCCCGTCGACTCCATCGGGCCCTCGCCGAGCACCTCGCTATCGCCGGCGCAGGGGAGGACGGTCAGTACATCGCCCTGCGGATCGACGATGGTCGGGTCGACCTCGGCGATCTGAGCCCGGAGACCGTTGCGTCGGCCGTGGCCAAGTTGCTTCGAGAAGACGAAATCGTCGACCAACTCGCCAGCCAGGACCTCGGCGAAGAGATCGTCAACGCGTTCCGTGGTGCGATCCGTCTGCGCGAGTTGCGCACGGCTCTCGACGGACTGCGGCAACATCTCGACGGCGGGGAGACCGCCGAGAGCACGTACCAACGATGGTGCGAGAAACACAGCTGGGCCTTCGGCAACGCCCACGTCGTCAATGACCGCATCCGAGCGATCTCTACTGGCGACCAGGTCGATCTACTCGTCCCGCGCGTCCTCGGCGGCTTCCGAGACCTCATCGAGCTCAAGCGGCCCGATCACACCGTGATCGCATGGGACGGCGCCCATAACAACTGGTACTTCGCCGCCGAGGTCTCGAAGGCGATCGGCCAGTGCCACCGCTACCTCGACGTCCTGCACGACGGTGCCCGCACCGGGCTCCTCGACGCTCCCGACGTGATCGCCTACCACCCGAGGGCGACGATCGTCATCGGCCGATCCAACGACTGGAACGACGAACGGCACAAGGCCCTCCACGGCCTGAACTGCCGATTGTCCGGAATCTCCGTGATGACCTACGACCACCTCCTCGCACAGGGCGAACGGACACTCGAAGTCGTCTCCACCAAGGACGAGGCCGATGACCTGGCCGAGATCGACCTCGCCGCCGAGCCCGTCGACCCCTGGGACGGACTCCTCGACGAGGAGGATCTCCTTTAGTCAGGCATATTCTAGATACACCTCACATATTGGCTTCTTCGCCCCGATATGTCTTGCGTATTGTGGCTACACTGTGATACAGTGGAGGTATCGTTCCGATACGTGAGGTGTACAAGATGTCCGAAGCTGATCAGCGCATCATGCGCATTCCCATCCCGGTGCCCCTGATCCGCGAGATGGACTCCGTGATCCTGAAGGGCATCGGCGGCTACTCGACCCGGGCCGAGTTCATTGTCGATGCGATTCAGGAACGCATCCTCGAACTGTCGGCCGGTGGATCGGACGACGCCGGGCCGCCCCATGTAGCCCCGATTGAGAGCATCACGACAACGCGTGGTGGCCTCTCAGAACGGGCAGTGCCCGCGGCGCCGGACCCGACCCGGCCACTGATTTCGGCGACCATGCCGATGACGGCCCTCGCGGTCCCGGAGGCCGGGTTCGTGGTCGCCGAGGATGCCGACCTGAGCCGGGCCGAGGGGCGTCCGTTGTTTGGGCTCCACAACCGTGACTACCCGTCACTGTGGGCGCTCGCGAAGCTCGCGGCGATGACCCTCGACCGGCCGGTGCCGATCGAGGACTACTTCACCGGGGTCCTCAAGGAGGCCTGGCGGTTCGGTGAGTTGCTCGTTGCGATCGAGAAGCACACTGGTACCAAGTGCACAGCGCTGTTCCCGACCAACCCCGAGAAGCGCAAGCCCGCCGAGATGGGGTTCAGATCCTTCGCCGTCGGCGACTACCGCACCGACGGCAACAAGTACGCGACCAATGGCCCGCTGTTCGAGTGGCGCCTGATCGGCCTGACCGCGGGCGAACGCGACGAGCCTCTCGCTGGCCTCACCGACGCCGGGTGGGCGCTGCTTGCCGCCGTCTCCGGTATCTCGGTCGAGGAACCCCACCCCGTCGATGCCGCCAAGGTGTACTTCGCCCACCTGGCCGAGAAGGCACCGGCGGACTGGAAGGGCTTCACGGAGGTGATCCGCGCCATCGGACCCAACGGCGCCACTCGCAAGGAGGTCCTCGACCACATGGCGGGCGCCTGGACCGACTGGACCGAGAACGAGGTCTCCACCAACTCGGCGGGTTACATCGCCCGTGCCCGCGAGTGGGGCCTCGTCGAACCAAAACAGACCAAATCCAAATACCACCTGACCCCACTCGGCCACGAGCACACGACCGGAGCAGCACGATGAACACCAACAACCACAAGATCGTCGAGGCGGCGCTCGCCGCCTGCACCGTCGACGAAGCCGACGCGGTGCAGCAGCTCATCGCCAACGCCATCGGCGCCCGCCGCCAGAGGCCCCTCGGCGACACCTGGAACAACCAGGGCATCCTCACCGGCTCGGGCTCCAGTTACGACCACAAGGCTCTCGAGGTCGTCACCAACATGCAGGACGCGGTGCTCGAACTCCGCGCCATCCAGCAGTACGGCAGCCGGGCGGCCACGCCGTTCGACACGCCCCAGGCCGCCGCCGCTGCACTCCTCGCCGGGCTGAGCGACAAGGAGCAGGCCGACCTCGCCAGCGTCACCATCGACAAGGCCGAGGCCGGCAACAACAAGAAGCGCATCACGCTCGTGATGCGCGATCTGGGGTGCGGGATCGCCGATACCGACGTCCCCAGGGGGATCTTCCGGGTGGGCGCCAAGCACAAGGACGGCATCGACTGGCAGCAGGGCACTTTCGGTCTCGGCGGTGCCACCACCTACCGCAACGCGACCTCCGTCGTGCTCGTCACGCGCCGCCACCCCGATCTCCTCGATGGAGAACCCGACAAGATCACCGTCGCCGTCGTCCAGTGGGAGCGGCAGCGCACCACCACCAACGCCTTCTATCTCGTCACCCACCCTTGGGATGAGGATGATCCGACTAAGTGGGCGGTCGCAACCCCGTTCTCCGTGCCCGCCGCCGACTTCCCCGCCTTCGAGCCCGGCACCCACCTGGCGCTCATCGCCTACGACACCGAAGGCCTCGGCCGTCGCTCCGGTGACGAGAAGTCGTTCGACACCATCCTCAACACCCGCCTGTTCCGGCCGGTGCTGCCCATCAAGTACCGCAACAACATCACCCGGGCCGACCGGGAGGAGACGCTTCGCGGTCTCGCGTACCGACTCGACAACAACCCTGGAGACCCCGGAACCGAGGGCTCCGACACGCTGCCGTTCAACCACAAGGGCACCACCTACCAGCTCCCGATCCGGTTCCGGCTGTTTGCGAAGCGGGGCGACAAGGGCGAGCGCCGCAACTTCGTGGCCCACGGGCACACGCTGCTCATCACCTCCAACGGTCAGGTCCACTCCCACTGGAGCCCGCAGGACTTCAAGCTCCACACCAAGCTCAACAAGCTCTACGACCGGGTCCTGGTGGTCGTCGAGAGCGACGCCCTCCCCATCGAGATCCGCACCGAGCTGTTCACGGCCGACCGTGCACAGCTTGTGCGTAGCGCGGTCGCCATGCGCCTGGAGAAGGAGATCGCAGCCTTCCTCGACGAGTGGCCGGCGCTGCGCGACGCCAACAACGCCCTCATCCGCGAGGCCATTACCGGCGATAACAACGACCGGCCCACGATCGCCATCGCCGAGCAGATCGCCCGGGCCTTCAAGGCCAAGGGGTTCTCCCTCGGTGGCGCCGGCAAGGGCGCCGGCGGTGGGCGGGGCACGAAGCCCCCGGACCCCACCCCGCCCGAGGATCTCTATGACGACCCGACCCACTTCGAAGGGCCGGAGTCCCTCGAAGCCCAGGTCGGCAAGGTCAAGGGCGTCTACTTCAAGCTGAACGCCAAGGACGGCTTCATCAGCAAGCGCGCCCCGCTCCAGGTCACCTGCGACCATCCCGACATCGGTGCCTCGGAGATCACCGTCGGCGAACTCCGGTCAGGCCGGGTGCGCGTCTCGGTCGCCGTCCCCGAGAACGCCGACCTCGGCACCCACAAGCTCACCATCTTCATCCCGACGTGGTCCAAGACCTCCGGTGGGCTCGGCCCGAGCTTCGAGTGGACCACCAAGGTCGAGTTCGTCGAGGAAAGCAAGCCGAAGCCGTCGGGTCCGAAGCCCGGTTCCGGCAACGGCAAGTCGGGACCTGGTGAGGGCGGGCTCGTCGCGCTCATCTGGAAGAGCGAGACCGACGACGGCGTCGACGGCTGGAGTGCGGCGACCGTCGGCGAGATCGAGATGGTCCCGGGCAAGGACCTCGCCGACAAGCGGCCGGAGTACGCCGAGTTGGCCAAGGTCGACGCAGAGATCCCCACCATCGTCCTCAACCGCACCTACTCACCCCTCAAGTCGTACGTGGCTGCACGCGCCTCCGAACTCAGCACAGACGAGGGCAAGGAACAAGCTCGCGAGCGCTACGCCGTCGGGGCAGGGCTGGCCCTCCTCATCCTCGACCAGGACGCCCGCAAGGCCGAGAAGGCCGGCAACCCCTTCGACGAGGCGGCCCTCAAGTCCGCCATGGACGCTGCTGCTAGAGGGGTCCTCAGCGTTCTGACGGGCCACGACAAGCTCCTCAAGGAGATGGAGGAATGACCAGCACCGCCTACCCGTTCGGCCAAGGACTCTCACCGGCATCGAAGAGGATGCAGTGATCGCCAGGAGACTGTCGTTGCTCGAACAGATCGAGCAGGCGGCCCTCGATGACACCTCCGACATCGCCGGTGCTCTCCGAAAGTGCGTCGCCCTGGGTGGCCAGAGCGGAAGCGAGGAACTACGAGCCTGGGCCACCCGTGAACTCAAGGGCTACAACGCTGGCGACGACCTCCCCGAGTACCGCACCGTCGGCGCACCCATCGCCCTCGACGGCGCCACGTTCAACGCTCGCATCACCGGCCAACAGATCAGCCCCGGCGCCCTGCCATCGCCGATGTGCGACCACATCAAGGAAGAGATCGACCTGCGCCTGCCGCTGGCCGAGATCATCGAGGCCGTCAAGGCCGCCGACGGGAATGTCGTGCGCATGAGCCTGCCGAGCGGGGCTGATATCGCCAGGCTCATGAACTACGAGGCCAAGCAACACGACCCGTACCTCGTCCAGCAGATCACCCGGCTTTACTGGGAGGTCCACGTCTCCTCGCTCCTGCGCATCGTCGACGTCGTGCGGACCACCCTCGTCGAACTCGTCGCCGAGATACGCGCTGGCACACCACGTGTGAGCGATCAGGGAAACCCGTCATTGGGGATCATCGAAAACCGACATGGGGTC